>JBAZPI010000032.1:0-9262 GCA_041648305.1 Candidatus Altimarinota bacterium
TGGAGGCTTTCAGAAATATGAGGGATACTCATTTTTTGCATAATTTGAGTTTTTGCGGGCAGGAAGGGGTGAATTTGTTTGGCAAGAGTGGAAGTTTTATTGATGGATGTGGGAATACGGGCTACGGAGAATATTATTTTGCTATCTCTGTAAATCCGGAGCCGTCAAATTTTGCGGCTGTGTCCGGGAATGATTTGTCTTCTTCTTCTCCGTGGGTTTTGAAGCCGGTTTACGACAAAAGGTCTCCCGATGCCAAGGTTGTTTTCAATGAGGACAAGACGACAAATATTCAAACTGATTTTTATAGGTATTGTGAGGTGCAGCCGTATGCGATTGGGGGGATTTCGGCGGCTGACTTCGGGGCAATCGAAGTTGTTTGTACAACTGAATGGGAAGAGAGTTCGAGGGATAGATCAGTTTCGCTCTCTATGATTTTAACTGATTGGAATAATGAATAAAATTTTGAATAGGCGTGGATTCTCTCTTGTGGAAATGCTTGTTGCTATGGCGATATTCGTTATGTTTACCGGGATTTTGATCAGTTCGTATTTGGGGATTGTGAAGGCGCTACGGGGGGAAGAGGAGAATCGAATTCTCTATTCGGATGCGAGACATGTTTTTGATGTTTTGACCGAGGAATCGAGGAATTCGACTATTTATAGCGGGGGGGCTGCGACGGCTGGAGCGGCCGCTGGGGTTGCGGCCGAGTGTAATTTGTATGGGTTTGATGTTGGGGATAGTGTTGAGTTTTGTTCGAATGATGGTAAGAGCAAAGTTCAATTTAAATACGCCGATGAAGCGCTCTATTTAAGCAAGTATGAAAAGAAGGAAGTGGAGGGTCTTGTGAAAGAAGATTTTATTAAAATCAGTGAAGAAAAATTGCATTCTGACGAGGTTAAAATGACTCATTTCGATTTTTATGTATGGCCGAAGGAGAATCCGTATTCATTGGAGGGAGTGCCGGTTGTTGGGATGTTCCAGCCCAAGGTGACTTTTGTAGCTACTTTTGCGAAGGATGATGCGGGGGGTGGAATTCTTGAATACAATTTGCAGACATCAGTTTCCTTAAGAATATATAACTAGACTTATGTCTTATGCTTATGCGCGAAATTTCCACAAAAATTAGAAGTAAAAAAAACGCGCGGGGGACCGCGCTGCTTACCGCGATACTTATTATGGGGATTTTGACCGCTGTGTCGCTTGGTGTTTCTTCTTTGATTGTTAGAGAGATGGGAGTGACGAGGTTAGCTGTTGATGCCGGGAGGGCATACTATGCTGCTGAATCTGGTGTCGAGCTTGCCTTGTTGCAGCTTGATGAAAATTTGCCTGGTTTTGAATGGAGCTCTTCGAATGATCCTGTTGAGTTGGGCAGTGGTGTCAGTTTTGACTGGGAGATAATGAATTTGGCTAGTGAATATCCTTATCTCGATGAGGAAAATGAGTACGATATCACGGATGCGCCGATAAGCGTTAACTATGGTGTTTTGGAGTTGAATCAATCTGTTACTATTCCTCTTTTTGTCGCTACGGAGACCGGGGAAGTGAAAAAAGTCGATAAGTTTTTGGTTCAATTTTACGTAGGGTTTAATAAGGACAATTTGGGTGTTGACATTGATCCTTCTTACTTAACCGGCTGGGATATACTGCGATGGAAAATATATGGTTTGACGGCGGGTGTTGAGAGTGGAATGACGGAATCTATCAATGATTTCACCGCTGTTTCATTTTTGATTCAGGGCGGGGAGGAAACTCAAACAAACGCTGAAATTCCTTCTTGGTTCGGCTCTCATGAATGCAGCGAATTTGGCTTGCCCGAGGGAGTGGAATGCGCAACTTATGAGAATCAAAGCCATCCTTTTTTCGAGACTATAAAAACTGTGTCGGAGAGCGGCGGGGAGTTGAGCCAGGATGTTTATGCCGGGACTTGTTTGCCTACCGAGGCGCGCGAACATTACAGTTATGATGCGGGTAGTGGGGCGCAAGTGGTTCATTGCTACAAGATCTCGGAATTTTTGACGAAGCACAATTATAATTATTTGTCCCTGACCAATTTGATGAATCCTTTGGTGTTTCGTGAAGGATATAGCGAGGAGGAAAAATTGAGGTTATCGAAGTTGTATTATAGGATTCAGTTGGGGGAGGGGGATGAGTTGGTGCGTGAATTTGCCAATATCACTTCCGTCGGAGAGAGTGGCGATAGCAAGATTAAGTTGAGTGTTTTGAGGAAAAGGGATTCGGTGCTGCCGGTGTTTAATTTTGCGTTGTATCATATGGAGTAGCTGGGGAAGGAGAATTTTAAAATGGAGTTACATTTCCTTGAAGTTGATCATGATCAATTTTAATATTGCTTCCGAATGGCTTTTTCGATACTCTCTCTGCCGATGAGTAAATTCTACATCACCACAGCGATTCCTTATGTAAATGCGGCTCCGCACATCGGGTTTGCGATGGAGGCGGTGCAAGCTGATGTTTTGGCGAGATTTCATAGAATGAAAGGGGATAGGACGTATTTTTTGACAGGCGTGGACGAGCATGGAGTTAAGCTTTATGAGACTGCAAAGGCTGCGGGGGTGGATACACAAGAGTTTGCTGATAAGAATGCTGAGAAATTCGAGTCGTTGAAGGATCTTTTAAATTTGACCAATGAAGGTTTTATAAGAACGACGAGTGATTATCATAAGGAAGGAGCCGGAAAACTTTGGAGGGCGATGTTTAAGAAAGGCGATATATACAAGGGCGAGTATCAAGGGCTTTATTGTGCGGGTTGTGAGGCTTTTGTTTTGGAAAAAGATTTGGTAGACGGGAAGTGTCCGAATCACGATAAACCGCCCAAGGTTTTGAAAGAAAAAAATCATTTTTTCAAGTTGTCGAAGTATTCCGATGCCATAAAAAAGGCGATTGAAACCGACGAGCTTAGGATTTTGCCAGAAAGTAGAAAGCACGAGATTCTTAATATGATCGGGGCTGGATTAAAGGACGTTAGTTTTTCGCGTCCGAAGGACATTTTGCCTTGGGGGATTGATGTTCCGGATGATCCAAGTCAGGTGATGTATGTGTGGTGCGACGCGTTGGCTAATTATATTACCGGTATCGGGTATGGCGAGGGCAGCGAGCTTTTTGAGGCGCTTTGGCCGTGCGATGCGCATGTCATAGGCAAGGATATTTTAAGGTTTCATGCCGGGATTTGGATTGGAATGCTTATGTCCGCCGGTTTGTCTTTGCCGAAAGCGATTTATGTTCATGGGTTTGTGACGTCTGAGGGAAAAAAGATGAGTAAGAGTATTGGAAATGTTGTCGATCCCGTTGAGTATGTTGAGAAGTACGGGGTGGATCCTTTAAGGTATTATTTAATGAGGGAAATCCCGACCGGAGATGATGGAGATTTTAGCAAAAAGAGGTTTGAAGAACTTTATAATTCGGAGTTGGCTAATAGTTACGGCAATCTTGTGAATAGAGTTTGTATGATGGTTGACAGATATTTAGGGAGCAAGATTAAGGGGAAGGAAAAGAACGAGGAATTGTATTCGAAACTTACGGAGACTTGGAAAGTTTATGAAGATGGCATGGAGAATTTTAATATAAAAGTTGCTGTTGAGGCTGTCGTTGAGCTTTTGAGTTATGCGAATAAGTATGTTGAAGAGCAGAAACCGTGGGAGTTGGCTAAGGTCGATATGAACGCTCTAGCGGCTGTGCTTTATAATCTATTGGAGATTGTGAGGAATGTTTCTTTGATGCTTTGGCCTGTGATTCCGGGAAAGGCTGAGGAGGTTTTGGCTAGACTTGGGCTGGATGTTAAATGTTTGAGCGATGTTGGGGTGAGATGCGGATATGGTAAGCACTTTGGGTACTTGAAGGATGGGGGTAAGATTTTGAAAGGCGAGCCTTTGTTTCCAAGGCTGGAGTAGGGGAGAGTTCGCAGAACTCTCAGTAGAACCTTCGGGGAGTGTTACGGAGTTGTTTCGGCGCTGAATAGCCCGAATGAGAAGGTGATGAGGATTTTTATGATGCTGAATGACAAGATTATTGTCACTAGCCCCAGAATGGCCCAGGTGAGATTTTTCTTTTGAGCTTCAATTTTTTCCGTACTGCCGCTTCCCATTGCCATATTGAAGGCAATCATCCCAATCGCTATTACTGCGAGTGGAGCTGCAAAATAGAGTAGTGCGCCTGCGATAATCTGAAGAATTTTAATAAGCGCGCTTGTTCCGGCATCCGCTCCGTCTTCTGTTGCGTTGAAGTCTATGTCAAAAGGAACATTGTCCGGCTTCAGAGAATCCGGCAATTCGTAGGTTGCTCCTGCGATATGCGTGAGAAGTAGGCTGGATAGTATCGCCAGCGTGATAATTAGTCCTATTTTTAATATTTTTTGTTTCATTTAAATAAATTTATTTGCATTATTCCTGCTACAAGGGCATACGATACCGAGATGATAATTATCCCCATTCCGAGGTATGTCAGGATCTTTTTTGCTTTTGTTTGCGCTTCCTCGTTTCCGGCTGAGACCAAGTACATAATTCCTACCACGATTAGTCCTACCGTCAGGAGTGATCCGGCTAGAAAAAGTATTGTTTTAATTGCTGTGGTGAACATGCTTTCAAGCGGTACCTCGGGTAGATTTCCGTAATGCGAGATTGTTTCTTCAAGAGATTTTGCTGCTTCTTTGTCGGTTGTGGTTTCACCGCTTTCGTTGGTCGAGGATGTGTCGGAAGTATCTATGCCTTCTTTTGGCAATAAGTCCGAAAAATTGAATGCTGTACAGATGGTCGTCGTATTTATCGCCATCAATATTACGGTTGATGTTATCAGAAGCAATTTTTTGATCGTATTTAAGCTCATTTTATTGGAATTGGAATGTTATGATTATGTACACGATTGAGTATGAGAATAGCGCCAATAGCAGGGCGACCAATGAATAAATGATCATTTTTTTTGCCGATGTTGCAGCTTCGTCGTTGCCGTATGACGTGAGGTATCTGACACCGCTTACTACAAGCATCAGAAACGCTATCATACCTACGAATCCGATCGTTCTCTTTGCCCAACCTGTCAGGATTGTCTCGGTAAACCATTTTTTTACTCCGCCAACTTCTCCCTGTTGTGTTTCGCCGGGGCCCGGAAGGGTATCCGGTTTTGGGATTATGAGTTTGTTATCGGCTAGTAGGTTGGCTGTCGGATGGGTCGAGTATGTGGCTACGTTTGCGTCTGCGTTTGGCGCGGCGAGCGCCGCGCTGGCTGTTGCGGCTGCAGCCGCTGCTAGTTGCAGAGCTATGAGTGTCGCTAATGTGATTGTGAGCAGTTTTTTAAACATTGTTTTGATGTTGTCAGCCTGTAAAGAATGTTGGGTTGATTGTGTATAAAACTATTCCCGATAAGAATAATAGAACCAAACCTCCTATCGATTGGAATATTCTGGTTTTTGCGTTTGTGATCGCTTGTTGTTCGCCTGCGGCCGCTGAGATTTGTATTCCTGAAATTACGATTACCAATACTGCGATAATTCCTATGACGCTTGCCGCCCATCTATAGATTGTTCCGATGTATAGGAAAAGCAGGTCCACTCCGGAATCGGATCTTAAGACTTGGACCGGCTGGCAGTAGAGAGAGGCGCTCTTTGCAGGTGCGGGTGGTTTTTTTTCTACTAGGGCTTGGGCGTCTGTTGAGCAGCCACCGTCTCCTTCTGTTTTTCTCAGCGCTGTGACGCATTCAATTCCTAATTTGTCGTCTCTTTCCACGCATAGCGTGTTTCTCATACAGTTTATGACGTTCTCGTTGGCGATCAGTTCACTTTCTATAACTTCTTCGATGACTACTGAGTATTTGACGTTATCGTCGGGAATACATTGATTTTCGAACATGTCCTTTACTCCCAACTTGTCTATCGCATAATTTTTAATTGTGACTGTTACGGCGTTGGCGTCCTTTTGATTGCTGAGCGCGTTGGCGGAGGCGGTTGTTGCGTCGCATGTGTCGGTTGGTGGTGGAGCACATCCTAAGGCGGCTTTCTCCTTTGCTTTTTTAATACAGTCCTCCAGTTCTTCCGGTCCCATATCATTTGCTGCTGCTTCGATGTCTGTTGTCTTAGTGAAGTCGATTATTGAACAAGTTCCGTCGGCATTGGCGACTTGATTTCCGGTTTGCGTTAGCGCAAGCAGGGGCGAGATCAATGCTGCCAGTAGAATTATTCCTATTTTTCTCGTGATTTTTTTGTTCATAGTGCGGTTTACAATGCAAATATGCTCTGGACGAGCGTTACCATCAGATAAGACAGCAAAATCGCTGCCATACCGAGTATTTCATAGAGAAACATTTGTTTCGCTTTTTCGAGCGTGTTCTGATTGCCTTGTGAAAACATCATCAGGAAACCTGTTAGGATCAACATTATTACTGCGATGGTTCCCGCGATTTTTGTTAAAGTTTCTATTATATCGACTATGAATCGGAATACTGGATAATATGTTCTTTCGTCTCCGGCTTCTTTGCCGAAATAAGATTGATTTTGGACGTCGCAATAGCCGTTTGTGCATGATATCCCTTTTCCGCAAACATTCTCAGCGGTCTTCTCCGTACACGGTTGGCCTAATTTCAAGTGTTTTGTTACGTCAAACTCCATGTTCTTCAGCGCGTCTATTTCTCCGGCTGCGAAAGCGACATATGAGCTTGTCGCTGGTGCCACCGGTGCTGGGGAGGCCATTAGGCCGGCGGCCAGCATGAAAGCCGCTGATAAGCAGGTTGCCAAAATAATTGTTGCTAGTTTTTTCATGCTTCAAATTCTTTAGGAATACTTTCCAGCGCGACTTCTTCTGATATAAGGCCTGCATGGAACAGGTCTGTTACGGACTTTTTCATTGTTTGCATTCCTTCTTTTGCCGATGTCTCGATGACTGAATTCACTTGGTGAGTCGCCTGTTTGCGGATCATATTTGCAATGGCGCTGTTGTTGAACATAATTTCAAGTCCTGCTACACGGCCTTTTTTGTCTTTTGTCTTCATCAATGTCTGCCAAATTACGGCCTCCAAACTTTCCGAAAGTTGGGCTCTGATTTGGTTTTGCTGTTCGAACGGAAATGCGTCAATAATTCTGTTTATTGAATTTGCGGCTCCGGACGTGTGAAGTGTTGTGAGGACGAGTTGTCCGGTTTCCGCTGCCGTGATCGCGAGTTGGATTGTTTCAAGGTCGCGCATTTCTCCCACCAGGATTACATCCGGATTTTCGCGTAGAGACGCTTTCAAAGCTCTTTGGAAGCTCGTTGTGTGAACCCCAACTTCTCTCTGTTGAACTATCGATTTGCCGTTTTTGTGAACGAATTCGATCGGGTCTTCGATGGTGATTATATGTTTTTTATCGTTTTGATTGATTTCGTTTAGGATGGCCGCGAGAGTTGTTGATTTCCCCGAGCCTGTTGGTCCTGTCACTATGACGAGACCTTTTTTAAGTTTTGTAATTCTTTTGAGCTGTGGCGGCATGCCGAGTTCGTCTAGACTTATGATATTTTCAGGAATTAGACGGAATGCTGCGGAAATACCTTTTCGCTGAACAAACATATTTACTCTGAAGCGCGCGATGTCTTCGATGTCGACTGAAAGATCGAGATCCAGAGTTTGTTCGAAGGTTTTCTTTTGGCTTTCGGTAAGGATTTCCAGAAGATAATCTTCCGCCATCTTTTTCGTCAAGACCGGGTGATCATCTATCGGTATAAGATCTCCGTTTATTCTTAGGGCAGGTTTAGAGCCTGTTCCTATGAAAATATCCGAAGCTTTGTACTTCACCGCTGTTCTGAATATTTTGTCTAATTTATACACCATAGAAAGTCTCTTTTTGTTTTGATTTTTATCTGAATATTATATCATAAAACAGGAGTGGGAACAAGTGGTCTCGGTCGTGGGGGGACTATGGTTTCGTGGGGTTTGGCGGCGGGGGATAGTGTAGGAAAATCCCGAGGAAATTGTCTGACCTGTAAGTCCTAATCTGTTGGGGTTTTCCCCGGGGAAATCCGGCGCTTTTTCCCCGGGGAAAAAGCGTAACCTGTAAACTCTAACCTGTAAAATTTTCCCCGGGGAAATCCGGCGGGGAGATCCGGCGCGGTATTGAATGCAGAATTTCCGTAACTCCTTCTGCGGAAGCGGCTTGCATTATCTCTTGGCGGTAGCTTGAAGCATTTGGGATGCTATGTATGTATCCCGCAAGGTGTTTTCGCATTTCCAGCAGGCCGATGTGCTCTCCGTGGAGCGAAACTGCGAGGCGGAGGTGGCGGAGAATTGTTGGGAGTTTTTGTTTGAAGATTGGCTTGTGGTGGTTTTTTGGGGTCTTTGCGGCTTTTTTGTGAAAAGTTTCGTAAATTTGCTGGAGAATCCACGGGTTGCCTATAGAGGCTCTTCCGATCATAAGTCCGTCGAGGGTGGTTTTGCCGTCTTCGCTTTTTAGGCGTTTTGCGGCTTTTTCCGGGCTGTCTATGTCTCCATTGCCGATAATGGGGATTTTTAAGGTTTGTTTTGCGAGATATATTGGCTGGAAATTTGCTTCTCCGCTGTATCCCTGGCTGGTTGTGCGGCCGTGGATAGTGAGTGCAGATGCTCCTGCTTTTTCCAGAGTTTTTATAAATTTAAGGAAGTGGGCCTTGTCGTACGAGCTGTAGCCGATTCGTATTTTTACTGAGACGGGGATTTTGACTGCTTTCGTGAGGGCTTTGACTATTTTGCCTGCGAGACGTGGGTTTTTAAAGATTGCCGAGCCGTATGCGTTTTTTGTTATTTTTGGAGCGGGGCAGCCCATGTTGATGTCGATTCCGTCAGGGCGATATTCCGCAGGGAGGCGTTCTAAGCGGCGGCCGACAGCGGCGAAAAATTCAGGTTTGTTGCCGAAAAGTTGGATGATTAGTGGGCGCTCGGATTTTTTGAATTTGAGCATTTTTTTGGTTTTTTCCGAGCCGTATTCCAGCGCGTTGATGCTGGTTAGTTCGGAGAAACAAACTATATTTGGTGCGATGGTTTTCGCGATTTGTCGGTATGCGGAATCGGTGTAGCCTGCCATTGGCGCCAGGCAAATTATTGGGCGGGGAAGAGAGTTCCAGGAAAATTTTGTGGTTTGTGGTGGCATGTGGGTGAGTGTGCCGGTAAAGCGCCGGTTGGTGCGCGAGTAAAAAGCCTGCTTATTCTAGCAGGCTTGATGTTTAATTGGTAATTAGCTTGAAGCCGGGACTCAAAGTCTATTTTTTTGGCTTGATTTGTGGGATTTTCGGCTGAGTTTCGTCTGGTTCTGTCTCAT
>JBAZPI010000033.1:0-7995 GCA_041648305.1 Candidatus Altimarinota bacterium
ATCTTCAACAACAACATCTTCAACAACAACATCTTCAACAACAACATCTTCAACAACAACATCTTCAACAACAACATCTTCAACAACAACATCTTCAACAACAACATCTTCAACAACAACATCTTCAACAACAACATCTTCAACAACAACATCTTCATCAACAACATCGTCATCAACGACATCAACATCAGGCTCTCCTTCAACATCAGGCTCCCCTTCAACATCAGGCTCTTCGGCAGGCTCAACAGCGGGCTCCTTGTCATCAGGCTCTTCATCAAGCTCAGCACCTGGCTTTTTCATCTTCAGCCACATCATTTTATAATCCCCTTGTCCAATCTCAGAATAAGTCGATTCATCAGCAAGATCGAAACTTCCCAAATCCAATTTTGCGAAATGATTTGGACCATCCTGATACCAGACATCTTTAACATAATCTTGCCACGAACCCATTACTTTTTTAAATGTATCCTTATCATTTATCGGCAACATCACCCAATCCTCCTCTTCAATGGCCTCTTTAATGGGATAGGCTAATTTAGAGACCAAATCATCTCCAGCATAAGTTACTTCATCAAACTCACTCCTTATATCATCATTAAAAATCCTCATATCTTCATACGAAATAATCGCAACCCCCTTATAAGCGGGAATAATATGTTCATTAGCATCGGCCTCGGTTATCTCGTGAGTGCTAGCTGGCCAAGGCCCGGTTGGGAACACATAATAAGGATGAATTGTTTTACCAACAGGCTCCGCCCCCGCCACATAATCGGCATACAGAATTTTTGCATCAAGCATCGGATAGGTAGACGCTAACCATTCACTTATAGGAGTGTCCTTAGTGAAATAGTAATAACTGACAGCCTCCCCGGGAACGTCCCTATATCCTTCACTGGTTGGCACCCAATTCAGCACATCACTATATTCAAACTTCCAAAACTTCGTCAACTTATCTTTCATAAGTCCCTGCATATTTTCACCAGGCTCACCAAGAGTTGGCGGCTGATCGTCTCTGTCAGCCTTATAGAACCCGTAATAATAAATCGATCCGGCAACCAATAAAGTTGCTACCAAAAATCCAAAGATTTTCTTCATCTTACCCGTTGAACTTGCTGCGCTTGGTGGCGCAACAACAACCGGTCCCCCGGCATCAACCGAACCCCCGGCATCAGGTTGAATTTGTTCGTTCATAGATTTAAAAGGTTATTTATCTTTATATATATTTTTAGTTTTCTGTTTTCCGAAGCTAAATTATACCATAGTTCCAACGTTAACGCAACCCACTCAAATCGTAAACCCTACCCTATTCTCTCGGTTTCATTTATATATATGTCATCACACAAACGTCATATGAAAGCAGTAATCTTAGCGGGCGGACACGGAACAAGACTTTATCCCCTTTCCACAAAGGAGAAGCCCAAACAATTTGTAAACCTTATCGGAGACAAAACGCTCTTCCAGCAGACAGTTGAACGACTCTCATTCTTGAAGCCCACTATAGAACCGGCAGATATCTTCGTCGCAACCAATAAAGAGTTCGTCCATCTGGTAAAAGAGCAGGCGCCGGAAATCCCACCCGAGAACATTTTCGAAGAACCGGCAATGCGCAACACGGCAACATGCATCGGATTTGCAGCAATGCAGCTTTCAAAGAAATTCCCTGACGAAGTTATGTGTATCGTTTACGCCGACCATCTCATTCACGACAAGGAAGAATTCGCCCGCTGTCTTCGCGCCGCAGAACTCCTCGCCAAAGAAGAAAACACTCTCAACATAATAGAAGTCGAAGCGACTTCGCCAAACACAAACTTAGGCTGGGTCCGCATGGGCAAACTCTTGCGCGAAATCAAGGATCCCCTAACCGGCCAGCCCTCGGTCGGCCAGCCCCAGGCCAGCCAACCTTCGGCCGCCAAGCCCTCGGTCGACCAGCCCGTAAAAATTTACGAATTCATTGAATTCAAGGAAAAACCCGACCTCGAAACAGCAAAAAAATACCTCGAATCCGGCGATTACCTCTGGAACACTGGCTTTTACGTCTGGAAAGTTTCAACCATCCTCGAAAAATACCGCCTCCACTTCCCAGAAACTTACGCCCGCCTGATGAAAATGCGCGACAACCCATCATGTATCGCAACCGAGTACCCCCTCTGCGAAAGCATCTCCATCGACTACGCAATCATGGAAAAGGTCGCCCCGGAAGAAGTTCGTATAATCCCAGCCAAGTTAGGCTGGAGCGACATCGGGACCTGGGAAACACTCTTCGATGAACTGGAAAAAGTCGGGGACTTCGACCGAATCGAAAGGTTCAAGAAGATACGAGAGGCAGCAATTGCTTCCCCGGCTGCTTCCCCGGGGAAAATTTAACAGATTAGAGTTTACAGGTTAGACAATTTCCCCGGGGAAATCCGGCACCTTTTCCCCGGGGAAAAATTTACAGGTTGGAATCTACAGGTTGGAGAGTTTCCCCGGGGAAAAACTTGGAGCTACCCAAGTTCCCACGCAGCATTTTCCCTTCCAAAACACGCCCTTTTGCTCTATATTGTGCGGGCAAATTTGCGCACGCAAATCCGCAACGCAAGCGCAAGTATATAATCGTCACGAAAATGCTCGAAAAACCCGAAATCAAACTTAAGCCCTGGGGCCGCGAAATATGGTTCGCACACACCGACAAATACGCGGGAAAAATTCTCGAAATTAAAAAAGGACACCGCTACAGCCTCCAGTACCACGAGCACAAAGAAGAAACTCAATATATTCTCAAAGGCAAAGCGCGCTTCACATTCGGCACCCTCGAGCCGCACAGCGCCCTCGAGCTCAGCGCTCTCAAAACATTCGGACAGGATCCGAAAAACTTGCAAGAGAAAATTCTTTCAGAAGGTGACAAAATCGACATCCCACCCTATACTATCCACCGCCTTGAAGCAATCGAGGATACAATAGTATTCGAGGTTTCTTCGCCAGAGCTTGATGATGTCGTAAAACTCGATGATGACTATGGAAGAAGTGGAAAAGGGAACAATGAAGAATTAGACGAAGGATTGGCGAATTCCGCAGCAGATTCCGTAGCAAATTCCCCGGAAAACCAGGGAACAGGGAAACAGGGGAACCCGGAAACCGAGGAACCCACACCAAAAAAATCAATAAAATAAATTCTTAAATTTTTAACCTTAAACTGCAATGAAAAAATTCTTCTCTTGGAAACTAATCGTAATCATAGTCGTAGCACTTCTCATTGGACTTTTTGACGCACCAAACAGTGTACAAAAAGCGCTTTTCCTCCCCGAAATAATCCAAAACGCAAAAATCCACCTCGGCCTCGACCTTCAGGGAGGATCACAGCTTGACTACAAAATTGACTTAAGAAAAGTACCCGAAGCGGACAAGGAATCAATTGTTGAGGGAGTTGTCGAAATCATCAACAAACGTGTAAACAACCTCGGAGTCGCAGAACCGAACATTTACACATCCATGGCCGGAGACGAGGCACATGTAATAGTAGAACTCGCAGAGCTTTCAGTACTGACAGATGAAGACGTAAAAACATACTTAAAATCAGACAAAAAAATCGAAGAATTGAACGAAGATGAAAAGAAGCAATTAAGCCTCGAGAAAGCAAAAGCAACGGTAGGAAAGACGATTCAGTTGGAATTCAAAGAGAAAAAAGACGGACTTGATCCACAAGAGAAAGAAAAAATCACCCTACAAGCACAGACTGCCCTAGACAAGATCAAAGCAGGAGAAAGTTTTGACATCGTTGGACAAGAAGAGTCTCTCGCAAATCCGGGAAAAGTTACCTTCGAAACGGAAGACTTCACATTCGCGAACGACATCACTCCCACCTCACTTAAAGACGCGATAACAATCCTAAAAACAGGAGACATTAGCAAGGACCTGGTGGCAGTCGGCGGCAGCTTCATTCTAACTGATACAGGCGAAACACTAGAGGATACCGGACTTGTTATCGTCCAATTACTCGAAACAAATGAAGAAATAAAATTTGAAAAACAAGTTGAAGCAAGCCACGTACTAATCGCATGGCAGGGGGCAAGTAACGCAGCCGCGGAAATTACCAGAACAGAAGAAGAGGCATATGAAAAAGCAAAAGAAGCCCTTGATAAAATCAAGAATCAAGGAAAATCATTCGACACCGTAGCTCAGTATTATTCGGACGATCCGGGCAACAAAGATACCGGCGGAAGACTGTCAAAACCCGTAACAGGTGATGGAGTATACGTATACGACTTCGAACAGGCAGCTCTTGCTCTCGAGAAAGATGGAGATGTTTCAGACATAATCAAAACAGAATTCGGATACCACATTATCAAAGCAAATAAAGTTTTAAACGACGTAAAAGAGCTAAAATACAAATATAAAACTCTCCGTTTCTCTACCCTCCCGGATCCATGGAAAGAAACAGGACTAACAGGCAAACACTTTGTTCACGCGGATGTCCAACTCGATCAGTTCTATCAACCATATATTTCAATTGAATTCAACGATGACGGCGCTCGCCTATTTGAGGAAATCACAGGCCGAAATGTTGGTAAACCCGTCGCAATCTTCGTTGGTGGAAGCTTGATCTCGAAACCAAAAGTCAACGAAAAAATTGCTGGTGGGAAAGCTCAAATCACAGGAGACTTCTCTCAAGAAGAAGCTAACAACCTAGCCCGCGACTTGAATACAGGAGCAATTCCCGCTCCAGTCATCCTAACCGGTGAATACACAATCGGCGCTACTCTCGGCCAAAACGCACTCAAGGTTTCAATTTGGGCGGGACTTATCGGCATTCTCGTAATATTCGCATTCATGATTCTCATCTACAAACTGCCTGGAATATTCGCGGCAGCCGCTCTCACGATCTACACAATACTATTATTGTTCTTGATAAAATCAGAACTTCCTGCTTGGATCGCATTAACAGCTTCAATTGCAGTATTCGCATCCCTAGTTTACAAAACTCTCAATTCAAAAGATGCGACAGGAGAAAAATTCGTCACATTTATACTCTCATGTATCATCCTGTTTTTCCTCACGTATGCGCTAAAAACAGGAATAGTCCTAACTCTTGCCGGTATCGCCGGTATCATCCTCTCTCTTGGTATGGCTGTTGACGCCAACATATTAATTTTTGAGAGAATCAAAGAAGAACTCCGATCCGGCCGCTCATACAAATCCGCAGTCGAAGAAGGATTTTTCCGCGCTTGGGATTCAATCCGCGACTCGAACTTCTCAACATTAATTACCTGCGCAATATTGTTCTTTATCGGAAGCTCAGCAATCAAAGGCTTCGCATTCAACCTCGCAGCCGGAGTTTTGATCTCAATGTTCACAGCAATAACGGTTACAAAAGCGTTTATGGTAGGCGCCGGCAACACCGAGCTTCACAAAAATCTGAAATTATTCGGCGTCAATCCGGACAAGCCTTATGTTCCTTTCACTTTCAAATTCGCAAAACACGCAAAGAAATGGCTGATGTTTTCAGCGATACTTTCAGCTATTTCAATAGTGACAATATTGATCTTTGGATTCAGACCGGGCCTAGATTTTACAGGCGGAACCTTGATGGAACTCAAATTCAAGAATGAAACAACTAAAGAGATGCTTCAAGAAACTTTGCCAAAAATCGAAGGAGAAGTTAACACAGCAAAACTGCCACAAACAACAGAAGAAAAAACAATAATCGAAGAATCGGAACAAATTGACCTGAAAAACATAACGATAACTCCAACAGAAAAAGATTCATTCATCTTCAAAACCAAATATATATCGTCCGAAACGCACGACCTGATTATAAAAAGCCTACAAGAAAAACTCGGCGAAGTAACAGAACTTCGCTTCACAACAGTCGGACCAACGGTCGGAACATCAATGAAATCCAAAGCGCTCAAAGCGCTGCTCATAGCAGTAATCGCTATCATTTTGTACGTCGCATTCGCATTCAGAAAAGTTCCAAAAGAGGTCAACCCTTGGAGATTCGGCATCTGGGGAATTATCGCCTTAATCCACGACATTTTAATATCAACAGGTCTATTCATCATCGTTTGCGTCATTTTCAACGTAGAAATTGACCTGCTGTTCATTACAGCGCTCCTTACGATCCTGGGCTACTCTATCAACGACACAATCATCGTATTCGACAGACTACGTGAAAACTTAAAACTTGCTTCACGCGACGAAGACCTAGGAACAACAATGGACAGAGCTATAAACCAAACCATAACAAGATCAATCAACACGACCATTACAACTTTGATAACAATTTTCGCACTGTTCATCGGCAGTTTCTTCGGCGGCGCGGAATCTGTTCGATACTTCTTACTCGCTTTGCTCGTAGGCATCACACTTGGAGCTTATTCCTCAATCTTTATTGCCACATCCGGCCTTATCCTTCACTCCAAATGGGCAGCAAAGAGAGCTGAGGAGAAATTAAGAAGAGCGTAGAGCAAATTCAATTATCGGGAAAGGACCAGCCAAGAAATTGGCTGGTTTTTTTGCTGGTTTTTTTTTGCTCGAACCTGTAAACTTCAAAATGGCAATTGCAACAACAATTGTGATTCGCGCGCCCGTAGCTTAATGGATAAAGCTCTGGTCTTCGGCCCGTCGGAACGCCGGGCGATTCCTACAAAACAAAAACAAACCATCATCACCGCGCGCCCGTAGCTTAATGGATAAAGCTCTGGTCTTCGGAACCAGCGATGTGGGTTCGATTCCCCCCGGGCGCACCATGGCGCGGCCGTCAGGCCAGCGCTCCTCAAAAAAGCATCGCGCTCCAGCCCGCACAGAGCCGGGCGATTCCCGTCGGGCACACCACTAAATCACATCACGCAGAACAGCCCGAAGACGCCTCTCAACCTCCCTAAGAATTTTTTCAGGAGACACTCCGTTCTCCTTCAAAGAACCTATCTCCTTCAAAACCTCCTCCGCAGTTTCCACCCTGCCCTTAGTCACAGCAGTAGCTACAGCCAAAAGTACAGAATTGTCAGCACTATCTCTATACCTCTTCAGTTCCTCGTCAAGTTTATCACATTTTGACACCCTTTCTTTGCTTCCTCTAGCCATAAAATAAATGGTTAAAAAACAAAAAGAACATAACTCCAAAACATAAAACAGTCAACTACGCTTCAAAAAAAATTGATTTAACAGATTGGCAGGAAAACCAGAGCTTTTTAGCTCATTAACGTTGACAGTTCCTCGATTCCGTATGATAATATCATCTCTACACCCCCTACACCCACCCAACATGCCATCCGAAAGCTTTAAAACAAGAAGCGGTGACCACTACCTTTCGGCACCTCCAACACGCGAAACCACACCTGAACAAATCAGAAACATCATAACAATAATCCTCCAAACATTGGCACAAGCAGGCTACTCCAAAGTAAAGTACGACGCTTGGGCAACCGCATTTACGAAAGGCCCAACCCCTCCTCGGGAAGAACCGATTTTAATACACGCGTGCAAATGGGGAGTTCCTGCCGAAATCGTGCAAACAGGCGTACGCATCGTTTTCAGAGCCGCCTCCCCGCATTACAGAGAAACACGCCAAATCATAAACACCGCAATCCCGTGGTTCACAACCCTTCAACCAGATCAAATATATTCCAACTTCCCGGAAATAGGCACAATCATGTTTACATTCGCAGTAAAACAAACCTAATGGGAACGCTAAAACTCATACTTAACCAAGGGCCTTTGAACTCGCTGGAAACATTCCTTTCTTAAAAAAACATCTAATCCTTTTTCCAAGAAAACCTCATACATCAAATCCTCTCGATCTCGAGTACAAAACTTCAAAATGAATTGTCGTTCAGCTGTAAGCATAGGGGTAAATTATACGCGAAAACAAGAATATGTCAACACGGATAATAACTAAAAAGGCACGAGTTTTTTCAGTTGTCGATTTGAGAAGAGATTTCGTTGATTAGGAGGCTTTTCGGTACGAAAAGCCAGCGTTTTGAGTGACGAATGCAAAAAAGTGATGAAAGAATCAATGCA
>JBAZPI010000034.1:0-7920 GCA_041648305.1 Candidatus Altimarinota bacterium
ATCATTTATTTTGGATATCTCTTTGGGTGCAAAATGGGATCCTTTAAAAACCTTATTCATCCTTTCCTTATTAATGGCGGGGAGACATCCGGCTACAATTATTTCAGCGCTCTTCTTTTTCCTTTTTCCGAATTCTATTAGTCTTTTTATGGCAATGTCTTCTTCTCTTTTTCGGAAAGCACAAGTGTTAACCAATACATAGTCCGCTTCTTCTATTTTATTTGTAATTTCATAGTTGTTTTGGATGAAAAAATTTTTATATTTTTCTCCATCGAGGTATCTGTTGGCGCAACCAAAAGTGAAGATATATACTTTATTCATTAGTCTTGTTGTAATGTTGAGAAATATGAAAAAAGATAGCAGCGAATATTGCCGTTAAATAGTTTACGGTTTTTGTCTGCCGGCCGGCCAAAAAGTCTTGGGAAATTTTCGTTGGCTGTTAATAGAAAAAGTGAGCAGTTTTTGGTTTTGGCGAAAGCTTTTCCGAATTGGCGATACATCTCTTCAACGTGCTTCGTGTCCTCCAGGCGCTCGCCATAAGGTGGGTTAGTGATGAACGTGCAATTCTTGAATTTGCTGAAATCAAGATCGTTGAAATCTGAGCACTCGAACGTTATGTCCTTGGCGACTCCTGCGTTGGCGGCGTTTTTTTTTGCGATTTTTATAGTGGCCGGGTCGATGTCGGAGCAGAGGATTGCGGTCGCTTTGGCGACATTTGCGGCTGGTGCGGGCTTTTCTGCTTTGGCGGATTTCGCAGCCTTTGCGGCTGTCGCCGTTTTCATCCATCCCCAGTTTTGGAACGCGAATGCTCTTTTCGAGCCCGGAGCGATGTTGTGTGCGATCATTGCGGCTTCGATGGCGATAGTTCCGCTTCCGCAGAATGGGTCGACAAGGGTGCGTCCAGCGAGAGCGCGTTCGATTGTCCAGTCTGAGAGTTTCACTATCCCGGCCGCTAGGGTTTCTTTCATCGGGGCTAAATTTGCTTTTGTGCGATAGCCGCGTTTGTGCAGACTCTCGCCCGAAGTATCGATGCAAACCACAAATTGATCTTTGTTTGCTTTAACCATGATTTGATAAATGGCTCCTGAATTTTCGGGGAGGATGTCGGTTTTGTGTTTTTGCTGCAACCTTTTAACTATGGCTTTTTTCGTGATGCTTTGGATGGCCGGTTCGGAGTGAAGGGTTGATTTTACGCTTGTGGCGTCGACGGGGAAGGCGTCTGTGATGCCGATGTAGGATTCCCATTCTAGTGCGTTTACTTGATCGAAAAGTTCGTCAAATGTTGCGGCTGGAAATTCGCCAATTTTGATTTGTACCCGATCTGCACAGCGAAGAAGCCGATTTGTGTTTACGATCGCTGACTCGTCTCCTTCGAACGTGACTCGGCCGTCTTCGGTTTTGACCACCCAAAGACCGAGACTTTTTATCTCATTATATACAAGGCGTTCCAGTCCAAAAGCGCATGTGGCGATTAGTTGCATGCTGGCATATTAATACTTCTCGTGCCTTTTGCGCCAACCGATTAGGAATAAAATTCCTATAAAGAATGCTATTCCGCTAATTTGCGCGATCCAGGCTATGTAATACCATTCAAATCCTGTTGTGATGGCGGTTCTTAAGACGAATGCGGAGTAGACCAGTCCTGCGAGTATGAAGGCGATTCCGCCGACTATTTCACGTTTCCATGAGATTATTAATACTGCGAGTAAAATGAATGCCGGGATGTTATGCATGAATAAACCTATGGCTATTTGCCAGAAAGTTGATTCGGAAGAAAAAACGTCTAGCGACATTAGGCCTAAAAATACGATAAATATTATCGATAAAATTCGAGGGGTCCAAAAGATGAATTTGCTTGTTTTTTTGCTTGGTTTTGTTGTCATTCTGTTGTTGTTCCGTCAAATTCTGCTTCGTTGCTTTCAGCTTCTTCTTTCGTCGCTCTGATGATGCCGTCTTTGTGGTGAGCAGGGGAGTAGATGGTGTAAAGCTTCAGTTCATCTGTGCTGGATGTGTTGATGATGTTGTGTTGTGCGCCGGAGGGGACGACGATTGCGACTCCGTCTACGATCTCGTATTCATTGCCGTCGATGATGCATTTGCCTTGTCCTTTCTCGAAACGGAAGAATTGATCGTTGTCCGGGTGAACTTCCATGCCGATTTCTTCGTTTGGTTTTAGGCTCATCAATACGAGCTGGCTGTGTTTGCCGGTATAGAGTACTTTGCGAAAATCCCCGTTTTCTAAAGTTGCTTTTTCGATGTTTGTGTGGAATCCTTTCATATTTATTTGTTATGTGATGAAATTGATCCGATTATATCACATAACTTGCTGCGGGCTAGAAGGATAGTCAACTTTCCATCCATAAACAAATTTGTCATCTAGGGTATATAACCCTCCTTCAAAAACATCTCCATTTTCAGCAGTATTAAGATCTTTCAAAATTCCGGACTTCACCACATTAGTGCCCCCGATATTGATCGGGTCATGGAAATACGCATCGTGTTCAACCAAGACGGGATTTCCCTTTCGATATCCAACAATAAATCTGTCATTTAAAACGAGTTTCACGGGGCCATCTTCTGATTCTTCTTTCCATATAAGGAGCTCCTCGGTAGCATCCATGGTGGCATCCATCGATGTTGTAGCTGCGGTTCGTGGCAATCGAACATAGAAATATCTGGCAGGATCTTCGCCGCCTCTTCCATACGCATAGTCTACGCTCCCGGTTGTTGGGGCAAAACTTTGACTATTAAAATCCGGACTATTATCTGTAAATACCTGACCGGAATGAAGAGAAGCTGGGGCGGCAGCTTTTAATGCTCCTACTTGTCTCTCGAAATCTGCAATTAATTCGGCCGAAGAAGCATACTCTTCGGAACACTCTAGAACTAACAACGCCTTGTTTGCGGCAAGGTCTTCTTTTGCACTCAAAGAATTCAGCTTTCTGCCCGTTTTGTCTCTAACATCACTATCCGAACACATCTCATTACCCGAATAATCATCAGACTGAGTCGATTCGTCTTCTTCAGGTCCTTCAGGTTTGCCTTTAAATTTTATGGCCACTAGCCCTGCTGCGACCAAAGCAGCAGCCGCAACGCTAGCCGCAATACGCCAAATATATTTTTTACCCAATTTCGCGGATGGTGATTCCACTCGACGACCAACCGGTCTTTCTGCAGGCAGTGCTTCTACCGGACTCGGGGCGACTTGCTCTTCTACAGGTAGTGCTTCTACTGGACTTCCCCCTTTTATGATAGACAGTATCTTTTCCAGTTTGCTATCCGTCGGGTTTTCCCGACTTACTTTAATCACCTCTTCATCTCCAGGCAAAACCTTTCTACCATTCAACGCTCTCAACATAAACTTAACATGTCTTGCCGCATCTTCTTCAGAAGTGTCCAAGGCGGCAGCGAAAAGTTCAGCAGCAGACAAGTCTTTCACCAGAGGATGATCCAATTCTCCTCTCATAACCAATCCTCTGATTAATTCTTTGTCCGGGACGCTTTGAATTTCTGCCTGCTGTTCCGCTTTCACCTGCTCTTCCGTTTTCACTTTGAATAAAGACCTTCCTTCAAATATTTTTAATAAATCCCGAACCATAACAAAGGCCTCGCTTTCAGGAAATCCCCAAAGTCCGTGAACTATTTCTTGGGCGGAAAATTGCCCATAATGACCATCTACCATTTGTCGCACTGCCCCAATAGGACTCAGGTCCACCAAAGATTGGCTGTCTTTTGATAATTTCTTTGCGGTATCCGGACTAGGCCGATACACTCCACCTTCCCCTCTGCTTCTATACAAAACTCTTCCAGATAAAATCTCGTTCAGCACCTGTGTAAGCGTTGTAGAAACATCCTCCCTTAAATCAAAAACCATAGCCAAGACTTCTTGCACTGATAACCCTTCAAATAACGGATCGTCCAACCTTCCTTCATCAGCTAATTTTCTAGCCCGCTTAGCCTCTTTGGATAATTCTAAAGGTTTATCAAGATCCCCCCGATAATCCGCTCCCACGAAGTACCTTAACTCATAAGGAGTAAGCCGCGGACATGACAATGGAAGATCGGTAAGACATTTTGTAGTAAGCTTTACCGGCCTGTTGCACATCAAGCGATAAGCCATCTCCTTTGGCATCCCCCGAGTAGCGGCGAAAATAATCTCCGGAGCAACACACTTACATCGCCAATGTTCAATTAAACCCAATTCTAAAGCCTCAGCCCTGGATAACTGTTCCCACTTTTCAAAAGGCCCTTCTGATTTGACAGGCTTTTCCAGTCCGGCCGCCTTCGGCCCCAACGCTCCAAGAGTAAAAGACTCAACTCCAATTTCTTTAGGAACTTCTGCTGGCCCACTCGCGGCTTCACTCGCAGCTTCGGTCGTCCTCGAAGACTCGGCCGATGCCCCTTCGGTAGCGCACGCTTCTGCCTGTGCCTTCGCTTCCGCTTCTGCGCCCTGCTCATCAAAAGAAAATAGTTCCAAGGCCTCTCTTATTTGCCCAACCCTTTCTCTAACCTCGTCAGTCATTGCGTTTGAACTGCTTATAGCTGTTCCTAGATAATTTCGCATACCGGCTTTTTCTTCTCTACTCAAGGGACTACCTCTTTGGAGAGCTTCGTCGATATGATTTGGCGTGCTAAAATTCTTATAAGCCATTTAATTCGCCGTATTTAAGAATAAAACCAGGAGTGATTATACGCCTTGGTAGAGTTTTGTCAACAAGGAGTCAACTAAAAAGGCACGAGTTTTTTTCTAATCTCTAAATTCTAATGAGATTTCCATATATTCTTAAGTTCGTATAATAATCCTGAATCATGTTATTTTCGAGGGTCAAATGGCTTTCTCGAGCCAAAAAATTAGCTCAAAGGTCTGCCCGGGCAGAGATTTTTATACGAACTATATGAACCATTCGGACTAAAAAACGGCTTATTTTGTAAAAACCGGGGTCTTTTCAGGGAGGGGTGATGTGTGCCCAGGTTACCCACATGCTCTGGACAAAACCTGCGTCGTCTTGCTAGAATCGTTTCCATTTCTACTTTTTAACTCCTACGACATGAATCGAGAGCATATAGATATAGAACGTCCGGTAATAACGGGACTGGCCACTTACCCCCCCGACGGAATGCGCACTATGTCACGTCTCACGGCTCCACACATGAATCGAGGCATCGAATTCGGCGTAGGTCGCGGATCAGAACCAGTAAGCAATTTCCCTGGATGGCAAACAGTCTGCCGGCCATTTACAACAGGAGGAGGAAAAATGCGAAGAGTCTCGCCAAATGGATTAGGGACGACTCTAACAAAACATGTGAAAAACATTAGCCGCGTAACGATAAAAACAGGCGTCGGAACAGACTTATCTGCTGTAAAAGACGTACTAAAGGTCGTACATGACATAAGAGCAGCAGCTGGAAGCAGCCTAGAAATAGTCCTATCGAGCCAAGATCCAAATAGACTAAGAGAAATGCAGCAAGTAGGCCTCAATGCGGATACATGGCAACAAACGTTGCACTGGACAAGCCCGCTTGGAGTAAGGGAAATGGTAAAATATATGTTGGCAAAAAATGGTCTTATAGACGGTGAGGGCGCAGAAGTAAGCTTCCCTCTTCCACTAGTACGCTATTCTGAAAAAGGAGACGACCGGGAAACACAAGAAATCGCTCAAATCCTCGGAGATGCTGGCCGCGACTCTCATCTGGCACCAATCTCTATGCAATGGGAAGTTAATCAAGCTATTTCTGCGCTTGGTCTCGCCAACTTCGCATTAAATGCGAGAGAAACTCCGCACAGACTAAGAGGTTTTTATGTCCGTGGCAATCCGGACAATCTTGACTATGACATCCAGGCGGCGCAACTTTTAGGTCCTTGGTAGGACCCTTTCGACTAACGTCCATTTATTTAGGTGCATGATCTTCTGTAATACTTCTCAATCCTTCCATTGCGCATGCTTTTTGCGTTCTCAATATTTCTTGACCTCCTTTGCAGGTATTATCGATAAGGGGGTCTGGAGTATTACCGGCAATAAATAATCGTTCACCTTGTTTACCTCGTTCACCCATTGCTGCAATCACGACATTACGTGTTGATTGTATACAACCCATTACTGTTGCTAGTTTCCCATCACAATTGCATACAACACGCTCACCATTTTTTAGTGTTCTTGCTTGAGTTGCCGGAGTAATTTCTCGTTCAGTTTTTTCGTTCATATTGGATAGTGGTTATTAACAGCTTCATTGTATCTAATTCTGAAGATGTTTCAAGTAATGTCCATGAACCAGTTATTTGTTGTTGGGCGATGTATTTTTGCCATTATTTCTCTCCTTTAATTTTTCGAAGGCAAGCACCTTGATCTTCGACTTCTTCTAGGGCTGCTATGGCTTCGGCATGAAATTTCTTCCATGTTGCTTCGGCGATATCAGGTGGAAACACTTTCCAACTTCCTGGTTTTGCTGCCATCTGCTCAACAACATCTTCCATGCCGAGTGCTGCACGGAAACGCTCACATTCAGCAGATACAACTTCTTGTTTTGGTTGTTCTGCAGGTTTTTCACAGGCAGGGAGCAAACTTAATGCGGCAGCCAGTCCTAATGATTTCACAGAAAGCATAAATTTGTAGTTAATGATAAGGGTGCTATTGTAGCTTTTTTATCTTTAAATGCAACTGATTGTGGCGCAAATATGGTGTACAACGGCGGAGCGTATGCGAACTTTGACTGTGATAAAATACGCCGAAGGCGAAGCGGAACCGCATAATCTTTGTTGTACGATGTATACTTTTCTTCTTGTTTTCTAAAAGAAAATCGCTTTTCAAATAATAAATGCCAAAACTCTTTATCTTCAAAATTGAATATGATTTTCGTGTAACTTGCTTTACAATCTAATTACTAGCTAACATACATCATATGGCTACGAGTAAAATATCTGTTTCATCGACTGTTTTGTTTGGAAAGCCTTGTATTACTGGAACTAGGGTTGCTGTTGAGCAAATTCTGGCTTGTTTATCTGAAGGCTGGACTCACTCAAAGATTAAGAAAGAGTTTGGCATATCGGAGGAGGATATAAAGGCCTGTATGGACTTTGCTTATCGTTCAGTTTCGCGAACTCATTTTGTAAATACATCTGGCAAGGCCTATGTTTAAATTTTTGATAGATCATAACGTGCCTAAGTCCGTTAGTGACTTTTTGAGGAAGCAAAAATACAACGTAAAGCTTGTTAAGGATGTGAATGCTGCAATGACTGATTTGCAGGTGCTGAATTTGGCAGTGGGGGAAGGACGAATTATAGTGAGCAATGATAAGGATTTTATTTCACTGTCGGTGAGATACAGTAGTGTTGATATGATTCTTTTTAGTTACTTGAACCAGTCGGCAGAGATGCGAATATCTGGTTTGAGGAGAATTTTGTCAAAACTGAAGGTTGGTTTTGGTGTGGTTGTTTTGCAATAAAATTTTATTGAAAAGCAAATGGCTTTTGTTTTTTGGAAGAAAACGGCTTTTCAATAATAAGCAAATTGGATTTTGTTTTGGCGAGCAAAAGAGGGGAACTAAAGGGGTGAATGCCAGAGCCTCAAACACCTTAAGCTTGTGTCATAAATTGCTGAACATCGATTCTTGCTATTGTGTCCATTATTGCGTCGGGAGATTTAATATTTCCGTATTTTTCTTTGGCTTTGATAACTAATGCTGTTGAAACTTTTAGATATTCAGCCACATCCTGTTGAGATTTGAAAACTTCAGGGAAACGATAATCGCCTTTTTGAAGATTTTGAATAATACCTTCCCAATTTACTTGAGTATTGCCGTTTGTATCTTCTGTTACCTCGTTCTCAATGTGTGCTACGATTTCATCTTTCGTATATCTGTCATAGTGATATTTTCTTTGCTCGAATGGAGTGAGTGGTCTCAGGCTTTCCATTGTTTTTCGC
>JBAZPI010000035.1:0-7547 GCA_041648305.1 Candidatus Altimarinota bacterium
TATTGCTGCAAATTTCTTCAATAGTGTTTTGTTTGCAGGGCTCATAGTCTCGGATATTTGGGAATTTTCCGGTATTGTAATATGGAAACTCCACGCATGTTCAATTTCGTGTAGAGCTAAGTACATGTTTAAATATCCGACACCGAAAGCTGTTTCCCAACTTTTTATAGAATCTGGATCAAGACTGTAAAGGACATTGATATATTCATAGTACGAGCTTCCGTAGTCGCTGTGGTCCGGGAACTCATTGCCCAATACATTAATCTGAATGACGCCAGCTAGCTTGGAATTACTGCCGTATGATTCGCTTTTGTCATAACATTGTTGGCATGGATCGTTTTTTTCTTCTCCTGCGAAAAAAGGATCACAGCCGTTGCATTTATTTAGGGCTCTTACAGTGTTGTAAAGCCCTCTATATTGGTCACTTTTCTGGTACACATAAATAAAATCAAAATCATCGGGATTATTTTCGTAGAAAGTTTTTGTTACGTCTTTAAGTTGAGTGCCGAGAGGGTCGAGCCAATAGTCTGTGTATATTGTAACTACGGGAGAACTTGTGTCTAAAGTGGCTTGACTATATGTTGCTAGTTGAAAAACAATTGGTAAAGCTTTGCGTATGTTATCTATACCCTTAATTTCGTCATTATCGAAGCCTCCTCCTGGGAGGCCATTATTTATTGCCACGAATGCTACTTTGAATGTTTTCTTGTAATTTGGAGTTAGTGGTGTTTTCCAAGTATTTTCAATGAAATCAGCGGTGATAGTGCTTTTTTTAAAGACATCTTTCCCGTATTTGTTTTGTATGATTGCTATGTCGTTTGATGATATTAGAGATTTGTAGCTATCTACGTGGGGCTTGATAGATTCTTTTTTTTGAACTATTTTTCCCGAAGAACAATCTTCTTTATCGTTAGTTTTTTTGTTTTCGCTCTTAATCTTACTACCATCGCAATAATACTCAACCAACGTATCTCCATCACAGTAATCCGCGTATTGAGTTTGTCTGCTTATCGTATTCGTTTTTACATATGTAGTTCCTTTGGTTTCGTAGATTTGTCCTCCGTCTGAGTCACTGCAGGTATTTTCGTTGTATGCGGGAAGTGGTTTTGCGTTTCGTGAGAGACGCCCCTGGAGAAATTCGCTATTCACCGCTAAAGCTATTCCTGCTACGACCACAATCCCTAGTGCTACTCCAATCGTAATTTTCATTGAACGTTTCATGGGAAATTTGTTTATGTGACGTGTCCGCAAAATATTGTACCACATAGGGGGGAGTTGCTTTATTAAATAAAAAGTTCGAACGTCCCGTCAGGAGGTTTATTCATATAACCTGATAACCTGAACCTTATGGTTCTATTGTCGGGAAGAAATTTCTATTTCAGAACTTCGTTTTTGACCGGTATTGGATCGCTTCCAAAATTTCGTCTTCTCCAATTTGAGCTTTTTGGTCCAGGTCCGCGATGGTCCTGGCCACTTTTATGACTTTTAGGTATCCCCTATTAGACAAAGAAAGTTTTTCGGCCGCCCTGTCCAGAGTCGAATTGGCTTTTGCGGATAAGGCGCAATATTTTTTTATTTGTTCCGCGTTGAGGGATGAATTTTCTTTTATTGGAATAGCGCTAAATCGTTCGGTTTGGACTGCGCGGGCCAAGCGTATTTTTTCTTTAAGTTTTTGCTCCTCTTGCGACTGCTTTTCATTAAGGAAATTTTTGATTGAGAATGCGGGCGTTTCTATAAAAATATCGAATCGGTCGAGAATCGGACCTGAAATGCGACTTTGATATTTCGCGATTTGTTTTGGCGTACATTTACAGGGGTGGCATCGCGAAGCTTGCGAGGTTTGCTGCGAGAGATTCCCGCAAGGGCAGTTGTTCATCGCAGCTATAAGGATAAAATCGCACGGGTAGCGCGTGGAAGCTTTCGCGCGGGAAATCGTGATATATCTGTCTTCGAGGGGCTGGCGGAGAACTTCCAAAACGCTGCGCGGGAATTCCGTGATTTCGTCCAGAAATAGCACGCCTTTGTGAGAAAGGGTTATTTCTCCAGGTTTCAAGTTTTGGCCGCCGCCGACGATGGCTATGCGCGAGGCTGTATGATGGACTTCGCGGAATGGGCGGGCAAGGATTAGATCATTCGTTCCTTCCGAGATTGAATAAAGAGCCGTGACTTCGAGGGCTTCTTCGAGCGTCAACGGAGGAAGAAGATTTTTAAACGCCCTGGCGAGAACCGTCTTGCCGGTGCCCGGTTGACCTTTGAGAAGAACATGATGGTGGCCCGCGGCTGCTATTGTCAGAGCTCTTTTTGCGCTTTCCAGGCCATATATGCTCGTGAAGGGGACGTCGTCTTGGGCGGCCGCGGGCGGATTTAAGTTAAGTTGGCGGTTAGGACAGGGGGACGCAAATGGTTCCACCAGTACTTTTCCTTGGCAAAAATCTGCGAGCTGTTTCAAGGAATCGATTCCGTATATTTTAATTCCTTCAACAAGGCTTGCTTCGGCTTGATTGAGACGCGGGAGAAAAATTTTTTTAAAACCTTTTTGCCTTGCGAAGTTCGTCACCGGAAGAACTCCTTTTACCGGCTTCAATTCGCCGTTCAAAGAGAGTTCGCCTATCACGACCGCGTCCAGAAAAATTTGCTGCGGAATTTGGGTCGAAGCCGCGAGCAGGGCCACCGCAATCGGCAGATCGAAGATCGATCCCTGTTTTTTAAGCTCAGCCGGAGCGAGATTAATTATCTTTTTTTGAATTGGGTAAGTCAGGCCCGAATTTTTGACAGCTGAGCGGACACGCTCCTTCGATTCTTGCACGGAGGTGTCCCCCAGCCCGACTATTTTAAACGAGGAGAGGCCGCGGGAGATATCGGCTTCAACTTCAATAAGTTCCGGGGTGAGTCCTGTCAGCGAAATCGAATAAATTTTTGCAGGCATGTTTTGGAATTCGTTAAAAAATATGCGATGACATTATCGCATACGGTTCTTAAATTTTCCTTAAATTTTCCTAAATTTTTTCTTAAATTTTAGTAAATTATTTCATAACTAATTTCGCCCGCTGTGAAGAAAAGCGAAGAAGTTTTCATACTTGGGAAGAAATTTGTCACCGGGGTTTCATCCGTAAATTTGTCGGTTTCAATAAGGATTGTTTCTGCCATGATTTCCGGTTTGTATACGCTAAAAATCCAATCGCTGTCTTTTTTGTATGTCATGGCTATTTGCGTACGCAGCGTCCAGTACATGTTGCTGAAATCCGTGGGAACGGTCGCCGCAGAAGCTGCCGCCGGGACAGCCAAAGTCCATATTTTATATTTATCGGCAAGAGCCAAAGAAGACTCTTTCTTATCATTTTCCAGGAGCAGAAGGAAGTATTGGCCGTTTATTGATGGTTTAACGTCGACGATCTTTCCGTTGGACGTGCCGAGTTCGTCGAGTGTGCCGATAGCGAAAGTTTGCTTGGAATTCAGATCGACGAAATAAACCTGTTTTTCGACAATCAGGACAGAACTATCCGATCCGAAAATGAGCGGGGAAGTTAATTTTTCCGGGAAGTATGTTAGAGCCCGTTCTTTTTTATCGCCCTTTTCAACGAGCATCCAATTGTGGTGAATTTTGTCGTACTTGAGTTCGTATTCTGAATAAGAGGGTGCGGCTGGGGGGGCTTCGGGAGTTTTCGCGGAGGCTTCCGCGGTGGTGGCGGTTGGTGTGATTTCCCGCATATATGGCACCAGTTCGAAATTGGCCTTTACGGTTATTGTATCCCATAAGGCCACCTCTATGTTGGCGGCGTCAGCTTCATAGCCGATTTTGTGAAACAGTAAACTCTTTTCTCCTCTTTTTAATTTAATTACACATGGATTTTCTGTACATTCTTGATTTTTTTCTTCAAAAATCATCACGTCGTAAGGGACTTTCCCGTAAATTTTCACGTAGCCGAAATTCAAAACGTTTTGCCAAACAAAATAGAAAATCGCAGCGAAGATCAAAAGACCGATCACCAATAGCCTGCGTTTTAGTTTGTTTTTTTCTTCCAGCGCGTCTATTTGCTGGGTTGTCAGACTCCCCTCTTCGTTGAGATCGTTTTCTTGCGGCAAGTCGTACATTTGGGATGAGGTTAGTAAATGTCTATGATTTCTATTTCGGATGTTTCAAGCGACGCGGGTGTGAAACGGCTCGGTAATAATATTCCAATAAGAGAAATTCGCCAACTTTTTGTTTGGGCGGCGCAGCGAGGAGTGGCACGTCTAAAGCCGGGCTGCCTGTCGAGAAAAGTCAGCGCCGACTTTATCAAATGCTGTTGTTTTTGATAAGTAATCGACTCTGCGGGGTGATTCATCGAATTTTCGTAGCGGGTTTTGACTTCGAAAAAGTAGATTGTGTTGTTTTTCTCGGCAATTATGTCGATTTCACCGTACTTGCAATAAAAATTTCGCGCGATGATGTCGAACTTTTGATTTATCAGGTGTTGGACGGCGATGTTTTCGCCCATGCGACCTATGTTTTGCGTGTTTTTCATGCTTTTGAGCCTACCTTAAAGTTTATAGTTACGCATCAATTTAAGAAAAATTTAAAGAAAATGTAAGGAAAATTTAAGGAAAATGTTGGAAAAATTTAAGAAATTGTGCGATATTCTGAAGCCCTTGGATTTAAGGGGAAGGGCACAGTTAAAAAGTTTATATGGCAGATCGTTTGATGGTTCCACCTCATAGCTTGGATGCTGAGAGAGCGGTTTTGGGCTCGATATTTGTCGATAAAGATGCCGTTATCAAGATTTCCGACTTTTTGAGGAGTGACGATTTTTATCATGACTCCCATCGAATTATTTACGACGCTGTCATCAGTCTTTATGATAAAAGAGTCCCTGTTGATCTGGTTACTCTGAGCAATTTTCTGCAGGACACCAATAAAATCCAGCTGATCGGCGGCGTTTCGTATTTGGCCGAGCTTGCCAATGAGGTTCCGACTTCGACTCATATTTTTCAGTACGCGACAATCGTGAAACAGAAATCGGTTTTAAGGAAATTGATCAAAGCCGGAGATGCTATCAAGGGGTTTGGGTACAGGGAGGATCAGGATATTGATAAATTGATCGATGATTCGGAGAAAGCGCTGTTTAGCGTTTCGCAGGAGCATATTAAGGATCGATTTGTTCATATCAAGGATATTTTGAATAAGACTTACGAAAAAATTTCCGATTTACATGATCCCGAGGCCAAGGAGAAATATCGCGGAATTCCGACCGGATTTAAGGATTTGGACAATATTTTGTCAGGGTTGCAACCTTCGGATTTGGTTGTGATTGCCGCACGACCTTCCATGGGGAAGACCGCTCTCGTTTTGAATATGGCACAAAATATCGCGAAGAGGGGGCATACTGTCGGACTTATTTCTTTGGAAATGTCGAAGGAGCAGCTTGTTGAGAGAATGTTCTGCAGTTTGATGAGCGTTGATAGTTGGAAACTTAGGACCGGGAGATTGTCGGATGATGATTTCGCGAAGATCGGGAATGTAATGGACGAATTGAATCAGATGAAGATTTTTATCGATGATTCTGTCGGCGGGTCACTTCCGGAGCTGAAGGCCAAGGCCAGAAGACTTAAGATGGAGATGGGATTGGATGTTTTGGTTATCGATTATTTGCAGTTGATGAGCGCGACGGGATCGTCGGGATCGTATCAACAAAATAGGGTTCAGGAAATTTCGGAGATTTCCAGGGCGCTGAAGGAGTTAGCGAGGGATTTATCTATTCCGATTATCGCGTTGTCACAGTTGTCACGCGCGGTTGAGATGCGCCCGTCGAGGATTCCGCAGTTATCGGATTTGCGCGAAAGTGGAGCAATCGAGCAAGACGCGGACGTTGTTTTGATGATGTATCGTGAAGATTATTACGAAGAGGATAGTGATCGCCCCGGTGTTACTGATATTTATATTCGCAAGCACAGAAACGGTCCTATTGGTCGTATTGAATTAAGCTTCAAGAAGGAGCAGATGAAGTTTGTGAGTATTGAGAGGGAGAGGAAGGTGGAGGACTACGCCGGTGTGTAGCGGCAGAGAAAATAATCTAAAGAAAATGTAGTTACATAGCCGAAGAGTTGATCATGATCAACTCTTCGGTTTTTTAGGATCATGATCCTTAAAAATGTAACTAAATATTTTCTTATCTTATTTTCTCTGCCTTAAACTCCAATAGTATAGGCTTGCTTCCTTTCCTCTCAAAAAGATGTATTGGATTGGGTACGGCACTTGGTGTTTCAGCTCAGCACACGTTTTTCAATGGGGCAAATAAGGTGCTTGAGGAAGGAGCTGGTTTACTCTATAATGCAGCCATGTTTTGGGTAGATGAAATTGTGGATGAAATTTTAAAAACTTATCCTGAGAAGGAGGAGTTTATTCTGCGTGACGAGAAGACGCCGTCTGGAAGAGTGCATATTGGATCTTTGAGGGGCTTTGTGATTCATGCGGTTGTCGCGCAAGCGTTGAATGAGCGAGGGAAGAAAGCGCGATTTATTTGGGAGTTTAATGACGCTGATCCGATGGATGGGCTGCCCGTATATTTGGATGCTTCGAAATATCGTGAGTTCATGGGAAAGCCTTTGAAAGACGTTCCGTCCCCACACGAAGAACTTGGCGGCAAGAAGGCAAAAAATTACGCGGAATATTTCGCTGCGGAATTTACTGATGTGATTAATTCGCTTGGGTTTGAGCCGGAAATTATTTATTCGAGTTCATTGTATGCGAAGGGGCATTACGACAAGTGGATTGCAAAAATTTTGGATCATAAAGATGCAATTCGTGCGATTTACAAGGAAGTGAGTGGGAGTGAAAAGCCTTCAGATTGGTATCCGCTACAAGTTGTGTGTGAAAAATGCGGAAAAGTTGGGACAACGAAAGTTACGGGCTGGGATAGCAAGGCCGGGACGGTAAGTTATGAATGTATGCCGGATTTGGTTGATTGGGCGCAAGGATGTGGACACAAAGGCGTTTGTTCGCCATTTGGCGGACGCGGAAAGCTTCCTTGGAAAGTTGAATGGCCAGTGAAGTGGTCGAGCATGAATGTTGATATTGAGGGCGCCGGGAAAGATCACAATGCCGCGGGCGGATCGCATGAAATTGGAGGGAGAATTTGCCGCGAGTGTTTGGAGATGCCTGTTCCATTTAATATCCCTTACGAGTTCTTTTTGTTTGGGGGCGCGAAGATGAGTTCTAGCAAAGGCATGGGCGCGTCTGTTACGGAGGTAGCTGAGACTATACCGCCTGAGTTGCTCCGATTTCTGATGGTCCGTAAGCGACCAAATCACCCTATTGATTTTGACCCGTTTGGACCGACTATTCCGGTTTTGTTCGACGAACACGACAAGTCAGCTGCTTATTATTTCGGTGAAGCCGAGGGGGAGTTCCCCAATATGGAGAGGGTATTCCATTTTTCGCAGATTCGCGGCAAGGCCACAAAGACTAGCAGGGCCGGTAAAGTTGCCAAAGTGAAAGCGCATTTTTATCCGCGCTTTATGCGCGTCGCGTTTTTCGAGCAAATTCCGCATGTTGATATATTTGACGAGAT
>JBAZPI010000036.1:0-7438 GCA_041648305.1 Candidatus Altimarinota bacterium
TAGGCGAAAAGCAGTGGGCAAACTTCATACAATCGGAAAACAATATCACTAGCGACCCCCTGGCAGCGAAAGCCGGTAATGACAGAGGATATGCCGTTTCACAAATGAGCGACGGCAGTTATATTTTGGTCGGTGAAACAAACGGATTTTTAAATGACGAATTGTTCGCAGAACAAGAATTCTCCGGCGATATTTTGATTTCTAAATTTGATGCCAGCGGCCAGCATATTTGGACAGAAACTCTAATGGGCCTTAGTCTGGACATCCCCGTAAACATTATTGCAGATGAGAATGGAGGATTTTTCCTTTCGGCGGCAATTGCCGAAGTGGGATACAAAGGAGCAGATTTCCTTCACCACTTTGTCGTCGGAAAATTCGATAGTTCCGGCCAAAAACTATGGATTAAGAAAACCAATTTACTTCTTTGGGATCCGCTTATCGCAGGCACAAAACCTAATCAAAGCTTTTTAAAAGATAGCGATGGCAATATTCTTTTGACAGGAATGATCCCGATTCCACACGTAAGCGATGAATATGACAATGGAGACGATTCGGAAGAAAGTGACGCTAATCTGGCCGTTATCGTAAAATTGGACGGCGAAGGGAAAACCGTTTGGGCAAAAAGCCTGGAGGGAACACCGGTCAAACTCAACGGAGTAGACTCTAGCGTACGCGCCGGCTATTTTTATGCCATTGAACAGACTTCAGACAAAGGCTATTTGGCATTTGGGCTTCTTTCTCCGCTTATCACGGGTGGTACACGAGCCAAAGTTGCAGACCCGAAATATCTTGCCGCAATAAAATTGGATGAAAACGGCAATTATGAATGGGCGAAAGCCGTAGGCATCGGCGCACCGCTTACAGGTTTCTTCACAGCAAAAGCAAAGGACGGCGGATTCATTTTTATTAAAAATTATATAGCTTGGAGCAACGAATCCGACGAAGACTATAACGAATCGGAATCAGATTTAGAAATCAACATCGACGAAGGAACCATTGATGTTACAGAAAAAATAGACGTGAAACTTGATAAAATCCTAGCAATAAAAACAGATAGTAATTTCAACGTACAGTGGGCAAAAAAGATCGGTGTTGGCAAAGAGTTTTTCGGCTTCGATGTGGAAGCTACGCCTGATCAAGGCATCATTATCGCCGGCCTACAAAGAAATTCCACCGTACAAGAGATTCTCCACGGACAAACTTTTCATTATGATGACGCACTTTTGGTTAAACTGGACATTAATGGCAACGCCGAATCCGATTATGGTTTAATTTCAGATTATTCAGCGATTTCGGAGGAAGACATAAGCACATACATTGTAGCAACCGATTTCACGCTAGAAATAGAAGACGACGATGAACTGACTGTAAATGAACAAAATCCCCAGATATCGTCCGCTGATATAGAAACAAATGATTTATACACACCAAAAAACTATATGGCTTCTTTCTGCCCCATGGAATTTAGCACAAAAACATGGGCTCAAGTAAATTTCGACGACACCGAGGAAATTGACGAAATTGCAGAGGGGAAAAGCCAGGAGGTACACGAAGAAATACTGCCAATCTTGGAAAGCACATTTAACGACGTAAAATTAACAGATAATATCGGTGGATTTTCTTTAGAATACGTCGTCGACCGTCTTGTCACACAGGAAGATATGCAAGCCATCAAAACAGAACTCGAGGCCTTGGAATATACAATGTATAGCGAGGACACGGACCAGCTGATAATGAATAAAATCGGCAGAATGTTAGTGATGGTATTCTCGACAGATGACCGCTTGCGTGGGATTATCACTGTGTCGTTTTAATCCACTAAAAATTATTTGAAACATTAACCCCCTCATTATGTCCTATAAAAAACTCCTTTTTGCTGCAGTCACATCCACACTGATCATTATTTCCTTGGCCACAAACTTATTTTCCGCTACCGCGGATACCGACGCGGATACCGACACAGAATTTTCAGACCTGAGTGCAGGTAGCCCATTTTTTGACGCCATAAGCTACGTAAAAACAGAAGGCATTGTGAGCGGATACGACGATGGAACTTACAGACCGGACAGTCAGATTAATCGCGCCGAATTTGTCAAAATCATTGCGGATGCGGTTTTCACCGATGACCAAATCTCTGCATGCACACCAACTAAAACTTTCTCCGATGTAAATACCGGCGACTGGTTCTACTCATACATTTGCGCAGCCTCCAATGGCGGAGTGGTAGACGGCTACCCGGACGGGTCTTTCAATCCAGGAAGTAACATTAATTTTGCCGAGGCTTCAAAAATTATTGTAAGCGCATTCGGTTATGAAACTTCCCAAAAAGACGTTTGGTATCAATCGTCTGTAGAGAAATTGGAAGAATTCAAAGCAATCCCGGGAACCGTTTATTCCATTTCGAAGAATATTTCGCGCGGAGAGATGGCGGAAATGGTTTATAGATTGAAAGAAGAAATTACAGACAAAAGTTCAATGAATTTCTTTTCAGGAAATCCGGAAATGTTCCAAACAACAACATTTGCAAAATCATACCGCGTCAAAGAGAATGCTGATTCTTTTGACATAGTTCAAACTTCAGACGGCGGATTTGCCATAACAGGAAGCAGTTGGACTCCAAGCGAACTGTGCGGCATGAGTATGTTTTGGATCAAAGCTAACAGCAACGGAGACAAAGAATGGAGCAAAATGTTTCATAATTGCAGTTCAGACGGCTACGCAATCACGCAGCTTACAGACGGAAACTATGTCATCGCTGGAGAAGTTGCTGGAGAATTCAGAACAGACGAGGAACAAGCAGAACTCGAAGGACAAGGCGACAATTTTGTAATAAAGGTTGATAACGGCGGAAACCAGATCTGGTCAAGAACAGTCAGCCAGCAAAGCATCGACACACCAGCCGAACTTCTACCCACCAAAGACGGTGGCTTTGTGATGTCAGGATCAACCGGATTATTGACCGGACAAGCAGACGTAGCAGACGTGATGCACGCTATGTCTTTCGGAAACTTTTCCACCGATGGCGAAACAAATTGGTTCAAAAAGATTGAAAGCGACGTAATGATGACAAAACCGGCATCAGTAGGACAAACTTCGGACGGTGGTTACATTATAATCGGATATGTTAAATTGATTGAAGAAAATGATCAGAGAGTCCCAGCTTTGGTTAAACTAGACAAAAACGGAGAATGGCAGTGGGCGACCGGACTTGAAAATTTACCAATTGAAATTCCAAATTTGATAATGAACCCGGACGGAAAAAGCTTCACAGTAGGAACCCCTAATAAATTACACCTGGCATTTGGGCAATTTATCAAAGCCACGCAAACCGATGATGACGGATATATCGCCCTTGGAAGTTATTTCTCCGCCATATCAACCGCCGAAATTAATGCAGGAGTAGCAAATGCTTATGGACAATCAAGCTTTGTTGGCGTCAAAGTGGATTCCGAAGGTAAATTGCTATGGGCAAGAACCGTTAAAATCAAAAAGTATCTAGAAGATCCCGTGATAGAAAAAACTTCGGACGGAGGATACATAATCATGGGAAATAGCGCTGCTATCAGCCTTGAAGATCAAAACATTAGCGAACGGACCGCAACATATGATGAAATGATGAATGATTACTATAAAAAATACCCTCTTGGAAGCCCCGAAACTCCGGCATCCAAAAGAGACATGGAGATAATTGCTGACACTATTGAAGCAACATCAGCCCCCTATAACGCCAGACACATCATATTGGTAAAACTGGATAAAAATTTCAATTATCAATGGGGAAAAAACATTGGCGGAACAAGGGACTTGGACGGCTATGCGATAACACCAACCTCTGATGAAGGATACGCAATAGCAGGAACATGGCACACCGGATTGAAATACAAATCCCTCGGCTCATGGCTGGAACCTACCGAAGCAATGATCTTAAAACTGGACGCTAACGGAAATTTGGGCAACAACAACGATTTTATCGCAGATTTTAGCGACACCGAAAAAAGTGATGTCAGCATCTATGTTGTCACGGACGACCTGAGCTCACCGGAATTGATAGTAGAACATCCTATGGAAAACGTCGTCAGAAGTATTCAGGTAAGCGATAAAAATGGAGTAAACACAACCGTTTCGGAAGCGATGACTTATGAAACCCAAATTTGTGAGACAACAGACATAGACACGTTTACTGAGAGCGATGCACCGCCCACCACAAAAACACGTCCTCAAATGAAATACGATGAAACCGTAGAAATTGAAGCCACGACCACAAAAGGAATATTGGTAAACGATGAATTAATGCCAATTTTAAAGGGAATATTCGAGAATGAAGTAAAGCTATGGGACGATGACATCAGTGGATGGGTCGCATACAGATTCAATCGACTCGTTACGGAAGACGACATCGCAAAAACAATAACCGCTTTGGAGACTCTCGGCTACGGAATTGACAGCAACGACAACAAAGATTTCACCGCCACAAAAATCGGCCTAACGCTGAACTTCCATTACTATCTTGGCGACACAAATACGGGACGGCTGGATGTGATGTTCTAAAGCCCATATTTGACTTTTCGAACCAAAGCTTATACAGTCATAACAATATAACTTAACCAAAAAAAATGGCTAAGAAAAAAGTAAAAAAGACCAAAGTAACCAAGAAGACTAAGAAACATGTAAAAAAGGTTGCAAAGAAAGTAACCAAGAAAAAGACTAAAAAAAAGGCTAAAAAGGTAGCTAAAAAAAGGAAGTAGAGAACAGAAACTTTGTTAGTCTACAAAAAAAGACCGCTGTAAGGCAAAACTTATGGCGGTCTTTAAAAAATCATAAATGAAACTGCACTTCACAAACAGCTCCTTTTTTGCATATAATCGCACAGCAATTACTTTTCAGCATCAATATGCTATTCGAATCAGCCCGCATCAGAACAGGACAAACAAGAGAAGACCAAAAACCAACAGCATACACAGTATATGAGCCTGGAATTATCCAAGATACGATAAACTATAAAGAAACTGCCGACCCACCACCTTACGCAATAGCAGAAACACTAAGACAGGAAATTGCCTTTTATTCCGCTCTCCCAAACCTGGGAGAAATTACAGATCAAGACTTAACCAATCTGCTTGGAGGCAATATTCCAGCCATCACAGATAACAGATTAAGACATGCCGCACTAGCAAGTCTAAGCTTCGGCGTAGAAATAAAGCCTGAAGATGTCGAAAAACGAACAGGCACCCCTGAAAAAGGGCAGTCGGAACAAACTGACCTAACACAATTTTATTTTCTCACAGAGGAAACAGCACACCAACTAGTCACACTTCGAGCATCAATACAAAGAGCCGCTCGCACAATAGCAGCATTAAATAATTGCGATCCGCAAGAACTCCCGCCCACGCCAATAATCGGCCCAACACCAAGAAAAAACCTAACAATCGCAGAACTCATCTCCTTCAAAGGCATTTCACACAACAACCTAGTAGCAATGACGGGGCTTACCGTCCGAGAAATTGAAGCCGGCGAACACCTAACAATCGCAGGATTCGTAAAACATCACGGCCTAACCCCAAGAACAGCTACAGTAATCGAAGACGTATTGCTAGGAACAACCCTACCCCCGCTACCCCCGCAACAATATTCCCGAATAGACAGAATCCTGCAAAAAGCACGCACCATCACAAACATCGCAGTCATAGGCGCCGCTGCAAGCCTCCTCCTCGCAGACACCCTAAGAGGCCAAAACTCAACAATCTTCCAGCTTTCAGCGGCAATTAAAGAACATGTACAAGGAATTTTGAACGCTATCGCCCCCTAAGACTTTACCTCGCTCTTAACCCAGGTACCTGAGTTAAATATCTCTCTCTTTCCCCGGAAGAACAATTACCTGATTTGACCGCAAGAATCTTTTCCAAAAGTATTTCGACAGGCTTTGGCGTAGGTTCTGCATTCACGACAGCCTGATCCCTGATTGAAATAAGCGAACCTCTCTTCTCAGCGGACACATCAGGCACTTTCGGATCACCATCCTGCTCAATCGATTTTTCATCAATATGCACAAAATGAATCGCGTCAAAAGGCGAAAGAATTGCCGCCGTCCCGCAATTCGTAGCAGAGCAAAATTTCCCATCCATAACTTCCCCCACCAAAACATCACGTTCCTCAATCTCCCAACCAAGTTTCCAGGCTTGAGCCAAAACCAAATTCCTGGTATTTCCAGGCAAAATATCTCCATGAGCCAAAGTTGGAGTTATAATCTTATACCTCCCGCCGCCCAAATCTTGAAAAAACAAAGTATTGGAAGCGTTTGTCTCACAAACCCTTGCCCCTCTAAATTCATCGCTACCTTGATCAAAACCTTCCACAACTCTATCCAAGTAAAGAACACCGTCAGGATTTACAGGAGATTCTCCCTCCCCGGCAAGATTCATACCTTTAACAGCCTTGATAACCGGCGCAGTTTGAGCATATCCACCAATGGCTTTAATCATCCCCTGATTTGCAGCCGCCCTAACTTTGTTATCCGGAACTCCAAGTACCTTTATTGGGACATTCCCTTCCCTCTCGCAAGTACCACGCTTACCGAAATAAGCACCAACACCTCCTATAGGTGTGACTTCCACAAAAAATCCCGTAACTCTTGAATTGCCAACTCTCATTTGAGGACCAATATCGGCTGAATGTTGACGAACATATAAACGACCGCCCTTTGGGACAAACCTCGCGTTTTGCTGAACCGCTGTAATTACGGCCCGATTAAAAACCTCGAACGTAACATACTTAAGTCCCAGCTTGATAGCCCCACTGCGATAACGTTCATAATGCGATCTCATTCCGAAAACATAAACATTTCCATCAACTCCAATTTCAGCCGTCATCCCCTCAAACTCTGCGCTTCCATAGTGAAGAGCCTGCATATTCGGCGATAAACCAAGATTGGAATACGGTGTCGTAACAATCTCGCTCCATCTACCGTCCACACACGTCGCACTTACAAAGGAATCAGTCTTTATAAGGCCTTTTTCCAGATGTCCAAAACCAAGATTTCCTTCCACCTCAAGTACTTTAAAAAGCGGATAATCACTCCCAATAGGAATTCCGGCTCGCACGGCGGCAACACGAATTTGAACATACTTGATTACATCTCTAGGAAGAGGAAGCGCAGAACAACCACCAAGCAAACTATCAATTTTAGGATTTTCAAAAAAAACTCCGGCCTCGTCCCGAATATCAGGCGCCGTAACAGCATCCTCGTCACTTAAAGGAACCGAATCTCTATGAAAAGTCACAAGTAACCCCTCCTCCGCACCTTCAAAACTCGCATCCCTTAACCTACACGCAAAATCATAAGTAAGATCATCAAGCACTCCATCACGTTCCCGTCCCTCAAAAACCAACGGCGCTTCTTGAGTCACGTTTCCCTTTCTAATCCTTTGCTTTATTGAACCCA
>JBAZPI010000037.1:0-7317 GCA_041648305.1 Candidatus Altimarinota bacterium
CTCAAGTTTTCCTTTCTCGCCTTCGCCAGTCTGGTATCTTATTTTCCCGTCCATTCCGGCAATGCCGCACATCAAAATCTTGCTCTCATCAGGAAGAAATTTTTCGAAAAACACAACCGTTCCAGCCGGGAGATTGTCCTTCTGTTGCAAATCCATGACCTGAACTTGACTATCAACTTTAGTGAATAAATTTTGTCTGGACTCATTGTCGTGGTCGTCATAGTCGGCGTGCATGAGTTTGCTCATCAACTTCCTGGGATCACAAACGTCTTCGATCTTTTCGCCTTCTTTTGTGGCAGGCAATGCATCAAGTTGTTTGAGAACAAAATAAGTCGAAATGTAAGAATCGGACACTTGATCCTTTGCGAACTTCGCAAGCTCTTCTTTAGTCAAAGGCGACGTGTCGCTTTTCGAGTACGCATCAAATTCAACCTTATATTTTTCTCTCAGTTCCTTTTTAAACTTCCCAAATGCTTCTCTATCAGTAATGTCTATCCCATTAAGTTTTGCGAGCCTCTTCTCAATAAGGGACGCTTCATTCGCAAATTCACTCCGTTCTTTAAGGGTCTTCGCATTTTCAATTTTTTTACAAAGCTCAACATATCTAACCTCTAATCTTTTTTCCCATAATTTTTTCATCTCATCCTCTCCGAAAGCTTCCAAAGGATTAAGAGCGTCAACGGACGCCATGAAGTCACCGGGAGTCAAAGTAAATGCAAATAAATTATTATATAGCTTAAGACCGGAATAAAGTCCTTGCAAAAATAAAGATTGTTTCACTTTGGAATCTGGACTATTAAAATCTTTTTCCAACACATCCAAAGCTACAGCCATAAGCGCCTGTCCATCTTTTGGAAGCCCGGCTCCTTTTTGGTCGCTTCGATCAACAGTTGAAACGCCAAGACCGCTAGTGGGAGCGACGACTTCAGCAGATAGCGCCACAGCTTCCTTTTTTGCGGGAGCAGCAGGCGCTTCTCCATGCACTTCACCTGCAGCGTCCGCGTCCTCTGTGGGAACCCCTTTTTTTTCTGGATCTCCCATTACAAAAATTGTTTAAATTATAAATACATCACCGGCATCTTTTTCTACTCTCTCTTTGGTTGAACGAACTTGTTCGACCAAATTTTCAAATTGATATGAATCAGTCTGTCCCAAATCATGCAAACCTTTAATTTCTCCCAACCTCGCAAGTAGTGTCACCGCACTCAAATCGGTCTCTCCTTGAACCTGTTCAGATAATTTTTGATAAACTTCCTGATTAATCAACGAAGATGGAGCATGCAGATCAATTTGTCCTTTTTCAATCTTGGGAATGACATCGTTCAAAAATGTCCGATTAGTTTCATTAAGACCCGAAGGATCCTTCAGGGGCTCATTTAATTTCTTCTGCTCCTCTGGAGGAAGAGTCACAGCCGAAGCCAAAGCTTCTTTTAGCTTCTCGCCGCTATGAACAGCTAACTGTTTCTGATTTTGATCGTCAGTCATGGTTGCTTTTAGATACAATTTATCTTAAGATTATACCAGAAAAACCACTGATTTTCAATAATGAAAGAGAGTGAAGCCAAAAAGCGCATAGAACTTCTAAAAGAAAAGATAAAAAAACTTAATTACGATTATTTTGTATTAGATAAATCGACCGTTTCCGAATCAGTTAGAGATTCCTTAAAAAGGGAATTGATTGAACTCGAAGACGCTTTCCCCAAATTTGTCACCAAAGACTCTCCAACTCAAAGAGTAGGGAGCGCGCTATCCGGGAGATTTGATAAAATTAAGCATTTAACGGTGAAAAAAAGCCTGGCGGATGTGTTCTCGTCGGAGGAGATTTTAGATTGGTACAAACGGATTGAAAAACTTGTGAATGATAAAATTGAATTTGTCTGTGAGGTAAAACTCGACGGGCTTAACATCACTCTTCATTATGAAAAAGGCGTTTTCACTCGCGCTATCACAAGAGGGAACGGGATCGAAGGAGAAGACGTAACTCATACGGTCAAAACAATAGAAGCCATCCCGTTAAAATTGAATAAAGAAGTTAATCTCGAAATTTCAGGCGAAGTATTCCTGCCAAAACTCCAATTCGAAAAAATCAATAAATCACAATCAGAATCTCAAGGAAAGCTGTACGCGAACGTCAGAAATTTGGCGGCGGGCGCAGTACGCCAACTCGATCCCAAAGTCGCGGCGGAAAGAGGGCTTGATACCAATTTTTACGAGCTGGGGAAGAACTCCATCTCACCATTACCGACCACTCAAGAAGAAGTTTTAAAAACATTCAAGGAATTAGGATTCCCCGTAGAACAGAACTTCAAAAAAGTTCAAAAAATAGAAGAAGTTGTAAAATTCTGCGAGAAATGGGAATCATCGCGTGAATCGCTACCCTATGAAATCGACGGGATTGTAATCAAAGTAAATTCTCTCGATCAACAGCGCAAAATGGGGAAGACGGCGAAAACTCCGCGCTACGCTGTCGCGTATAAATTCCCGGCGAAACAAGTTTCAAGCAAAGTTATAGATATAATCCTTCAGGTAGGCCGAACCGGAGCAATCACGCCGGTGGCCGTAATGAAACCGGTTTTGGTCGCAGGATCGGTAGTGTCGCGCGCAACACTCCACAACGAAGACGAAATACAAAAAAAAGATATCAGAGTGGGGGACACAGTCATAATTCAAAAGGCGGGTGACGTGATTCCGGAAGTTGTGGAAAGCCTCAAAGACATGAGAACAGGGGCGGAACGCCCATTCAAATTCCCGACAACATGTCCGGTCTGCGGCAAAAAAATCGAAAGAAAAGAAGGTGAAGCCGCATACAGATGTTTGAATCCGCATTGTCCGGCAAAAAAGCAGCAAAGTTTCGAGCATTTCGTTTCAAAAAAAGGATTTAACATAGAAGGATTGGGCGAGAAAGTCGCCGAGCAACTACTTGATGCGGGACTTATAAAAGATTTCGCCGACATATTTTTATTGAAAAAGTCTTCTCTCCTAAAACTTGACCTTTTCAAAGACAAAAGAGCGGAAAACCTAATCCAAGCCATCGAAACCGCCAGCCATCTTCCAATAGAAAGATTCATTTTCAGTCTGGGAATAAGACTGATGGGGGAGACAAGCAGTTTCGATTTTGCTTCATACCTGGTGAACCACGCAAAACATTTTGAAAAACAATCTGAAGAATTAACGCTGTTCGAAGCCCCGCCTTCAACAAAACCAACAAATGAAAATGAAAGTTTCTCAATACCCGATCTGATAGAGACAATTAAAACAATTGGATTTGAAGAATTGGACAATATCGACGGAGTGGGCGAAAAAGTGGCGGCTTACATATACGAATGGTTCAATGATGCAAAAAATCTTGCCTTGCTCGAAAAGTTTTATAAGGTCGGAGTGATTTTGGATATTTCGAATGTCGGAAGAAAAGGAAAATTATCGGGCAAAAGTTTTGTTATCACGGGGACGTTGACGAATATGACACGCGACCAGGCAAAAGAATTTATCAAACAAAATGGGGGAAAAGTTCTCTCATCGGTAGGCCGTGACTTAGATTACTTGGTAGTTGGTGAAAACGCAGGTTCAAAGCTCAAAAAAGCTGAAGAACACGGAGTAAAAACAATCTCCGAAAAAGAGTTGAGAAAACTAGCCCTCTAAGGAGAGCCTGCCCCCCCTCAAAGCTCCTTCTGGTCTTCGTCTTCAATTAACTCCCCACCAAAAACTTCCAAAGCCTGATCGGCCAATCCGCCGGGAGAAGGGTTGCCCTGATCAACTTCGCGGCCGACCGCGAGATCGCTCACGCTGTCACCCGCGTGGTCAACTCCACGATGGGACCTTTCGTCTTTATCGTCGCTAATAGTGGAGCCAATTTCGATGTCTTTCACGCGTCCGGATAGTTTAATTTTTGTACCAAAAAAATCCTCGAAAATTTTCTCGATTTCTATTCTATTATCATGCTCCATTACCTTATTTCTGTGGAAGTTAGATCTGAAATCGATCGTGACCTCATTCCCGTCAACCATCCCCACCTCGCCGTCCATTAGCGATCTCTTGCACGCGGGAATATCAACTCTTTCCGTAATTCGCGGCCAATTCTCTTTTACATAACTTATGGTCAAAGGCGGTATGGATTTTTCCTCGACGGGCGTCGCCTCTTCTTTGCCAGCAGGTGCTGTTGTCCTCTCTTCGACTTCCGGTTCAACCTTTTTATGATCCTTTTTCTTCGCCGAGGGGGTGGGGGAAGGAACGGGTACATTTACAATATTTATTGTCGATTCAATAACGGCAATTTCAAGAGGAAGCTGCGGGATTGTATAATACTTCAACCTGTCCCTGGCGAGTTGGAATTTATCTATAATTTTTAAATAGGCGGATACAGATTCTTCATTGCTTTCATCGACAGCCACAAGGAGCTTTTTGCGAACCAAATCAATAAATTCATGACAAAACTGTGAAAGATCATAACCCTGTGAATGGACGTCCTGAATAGTTTGCAAAGCGGAATTTGTGTCATTGGAAATTATAGCTTCGAACAATCGTTCCAACGTTTCAAAATCGCTGATTCCCAAAATATCTTGCACATGCTCGAACGTGAGTTTCCCGTCCACACTCAATTGCTCGAGTAACTGGATTGCATCGCGAAGTCCTCCTTCAACATGCCGGGTAATAGCCTCCAGAGCCTTGTCCTCAGCTTTTACATTTTCAAGTTGAGCGATATAGCCAAGACGGCTCATTAGAGCTTTCTCGTCGATCCTTTTAAAGTCGAACCTTTGACATCTCGAAATAATTGTCTCCGGGATTTTGTGGACTTCGGTAGTCGCAAGAATGAAATAAACATAAGAAGGTGGCTCCTCCAACGTCTTCAATAGCGCGTTAAACGCTTCCTTCGTCATCATATGTACTTCGTCGATGATATAAACCTTCATTTTTGCGCGAGTCGGCGCAAAATTTATTTTTTCTTTTAAGTCACGAATCTCATCAATACCGCGATTCGATGCCGCATCAATTTCGATCATATCGATTAAACTGCCCTCATTTATCGCATCGCAAAAATGACACTCGTTACAAGGTTCATACCCATCTTGCAAATTTTCACAATTCAAAGCCTTGGCAATAAGTCTCGCGGTCGTTGTTTTCCCGGTCCCTCGCGGACCGCAAAAAAGATACGCGTGAGACGGATTCCCGGACTTAAACGCATTCATAAGAGTACTCCTAACATGGTCCTGCCCAACGAGGTTTTTAAAGTTAAAAGGTCTGTATTTTCTATAAAGCGCTACTTTTTCCATGAGATTTTCTCAATATTGTCATATAGAGGAGCTATATTCTAGCATAATCTTGAAAATCTCAAAGCCAAAACCCTCAAATCATCTCGGCGATCTCTTTCTTCACTTTTTTCTCAAATTCTTCTCGGCCAAAAAGATTAGCGTGCCTTCTTATACTTAAAGGTTTGTATTTTTTTTCGTTATACATAAGACACGCTAACGCATCTTCCATCGATTCAACGGTCGGCTCATAGAAAAATTCGCCGGTCTGCCCGGCCACTATTGTTTCCAAAGCCCCACCTTTACCATACGCCAAAACCGGCTTTCCACAAGCCATCGCTTCAACCGGCGCAATCCCAAAATCATCTTCCCCTGGAAATAACAACGCTCTGCAATTTTGCATGTATTCACGTACTTCCTCATCCTCTTTAAATCCAAGAAAATCAATATTGTCCGCCGCGATGGCCTCCAAATATCTCCGATGCGGACCGTCCCCAATTATGACCAAACGTCTGCCAATTTTGTTGAATAATTGCACAGCCAAATCGATCCTTTTATACGGCGTCAAAGTCGAAACAATCAAAAAATAATCGCTATTTTCTTCTGTAACTTTAAACTTATGGACATCAACCGGCGGGAAAACAACCGAAGAGTCAACTTTATAATATTTTTTAAGCCTCAAAGCGACAGCTTGCGAATTAGCCAAATATTTATCAGGTCTTTGGGCAGCGGCTTGATCCCATTCTCGCAAATTTTTCATCAGCAACGCGTATAAAAGTTTCCTCCATCCGCTTATATGATTTTCCTCCAAATACTCAGACGCATGATCCCACGCGTATCGCATGGGGGAGTGGCAATAACAAATGTGCTTGGTATCCAATGGGACAATAAGTCCATGACTATACGCTGCACTGGAACTAATAACCAAATCATAGCCCGAAAAATCCAACTCCTCGATGGCTCTGGGCATTTTGGGAGTCAACATTCTATGTCTGCGTCGTAGAAATCCCGGAAGATTCTGTAGCTTCGAAGTGCGTACACGGTCCGAAGGAAAAACTTTGCCGCAGACATCTTCATCATAAAGCAAAGTATAAATCGGAGCTTCCGGATACATCTCACTCAAAACAGCAAGAACCTTTTCGGCTCCTCCAAGCTTTAATAAAAAATCATGTACAAGTGCGACTTTCATTTATTCAACCGGCGTTGTTGCCGATTTGTCCAGCATCATACTCCCAAAAAGATCTCCTGCACACTCAGTAATTCCTTCCTGAACAGCTTTAATCACCTCTTCATCTTCCTGGTACTTAGCAGCCAACGCTTCCATTGCCGTTTGATCTTCGGTGTCGAAACCGTACTTCGCAAAAATTTCCTTCGTTTTCCCCTCTACAAGAGAATAATCCTTAAGGAATTTCGGATCTTCAAACATCGCGCATCCCAGCTCAACGGAAGCGGAAACGAACATGTCCTTTTCACTTCCTCCACCGCACGCTGGCAAAAGCCCTAGCATCAGAGACAGGCCGACGATCGAAATAAGAATTTTTTTCATAAGAAAAAGGTTAAATACTTCTTAGGAAGAATCTCATGCGACCTATTAAAAGTCAATCTGCTACTATTCCCAAAACTTCAAAAGCTTGTCTAAGTCGTATGTGTTGATGACGTCGTTTTTCATAAGCCATCCGCGTCTCGCAACGAAAATACCATACTTTAAAAGTTCACACTGAGAAGCGTCATGAGCGTCGGTATTTATCGCGATTTTCACTCCCTTATCTTTTGCAATCCTTACGTATCGATCGGTCAAATCCAATCTCAACGGGTTTGAATTAATCTCAATAACAACGTTGTTGGCCTTGCATGCGTCAATAATTTTCACCATATCAATTTCCATCGGTCCACGGCGGTTTATCATGCGCCCGCTCGGGTGCGCGAGAATTTTAGAATAAGGATTCTCAATCGCGGCGATAAGGCGCTTCATTTGTTGACTTTCCGGCAGGCGCCCATACATATGCGCGGCAATAACAACAATATCGAGCTGTTTTAAAATATCGTCCTTGAAGTCCAGCATCCCGTCCTTCAG
>JBAZPI010000038.1:0-7253 GCA_041648305.1 Candidatus Altimarinota bacterium
TGGGCTGCCCGTATATTTGGATGCTTCGAAATATCGTGAGTTCATGGGAAAGCCTTTGAAAGATGTTCCGTCCCCACACGAAGAACTTGGCGGCAAGAAGGCAAAAAATTATGCTGAATATTTTGCTGCGGAATTTACCGATGTGATTAATTCGCTTGGGTTTGAGCCGGAAATTATTTATTCGAGTTCATTGTACGCGAAGGGGCATTACGACAAGTGGATTGCAAAAATTTTGGACCACAAAGATGCGATTTGTGCGATTTATAAGGAAGTGAGCGGGAGTGAGAAGCCGGAGGATTGGTATCCGCTGCAAGTTGTGTGTGAGAAATGCGGAAAAGTTGGGACAACGAAAGTTACTGGCTGGGATAGCAAGGCTGAGACTGTGAGTTATGAATGTATGCCTGATTTGGTTGATTGGGCTCAAGGATGTGGACATAAGGGCGTTTGTTCGCCTTTTGGTGGACGCGGGAAGCTCCCATGGAAAGTTGAATGGCCCGTGAAGTGGTCGAGTATGAATGTTGATATTGAAGGCGCGGGGAAAGATCACAATGCCGCAGGCGGATCGCATGAAATTGGAGAGAGAATTTGTCGCGAGTGTTTGGAGATGTCTGTACCGTTTAATATTCCTTATGAATTCTTTTTGTTTGGCGGTGCGAAGATGAGTTCGAGTAAAGGTATGGGAGCGTCTGTTACGGAAGTGGCCGAGACTATACCACCTGAGTTGCTCCGATTTCTGATGGTCCGTAAGCGACCAAATCACCCGATTGATTTTGACCCATTTGGACCTACTATTCCGGTTTTGTTTGATGAACATGACAAGTCGGCCGCTTATTATTTCGGTGAAGCCGAGGGTGAGTTCCCCAATATGGAGAGGGTATTCCATTTTTCGCAGATTCGTAGTGGCAAGGGCTGCAAGGCGGGCAAGACCAGCAGGACTGGTAAAGTTGCCAAAATGAAAGCGCACTTTTATCCGCGCTTTATGCGCGTCGCGTTTTTCGAGCAAATTCCGCATGTTGATATATTTGACGAGATGCAAAAAATTAAAGGTAAAAAATTAACAAAAGATGATAAGGATGAAATTGGGCTTCGGAAACATTACGCGAAGCTTTGGTTAGATAAATTCGCGCCGGATGCGTATAGATTTGAGATTCAGCAAGAGATTCCTGAAACTGCTTCACATTTGAGTGATGAGCAGAAAAAATTGCTTAGTGATTTGGCTTCGATTCTCGAAGAAAAAGATTGGGCTGGGGAAGATATTCATGGCAAAATTCATGAATTAAAAGAAGCGTCGCCTTTGAGTCCGAAGGAGGTTTTTGGGGCGATTTACGTCGCGTTGCTTGGCAAAGAAAGCGGGCCGCAGGCGGGTTGGTTTTTGGAGGCGTTGGATAAAAAGTTTTTAATAAAAAGGTTTAGAGAGATTTCAAAATCTTAATTTTTTAACAGGTTTTTTGTGGATAAGATCGTTGTTTTAGATTTTGGAGGACAGTACGCGCATTTGATCGCGAACCGCGTCCGTCGCCTTGGCGTTTATAGCGATATACGCGACGGAGAGACGCCAGCTTCAGAGCTGCATGACTACAAAGGCGTGATTTTATCTGGAGGGCCGCAGAGTGTGCATGAGAAAGAGAGTGTAAAATGTGATGCCGGTGTTTTTCAGCTTGGAGTTCCGGTGCTTGGGATTTGCTATGGGCATCAATTAATGGCGTATGTTTTGGGCGGGCAGGTCGGGCTTGGGAAGGTCCGTGAATACGGAAAGGCGGTTGTGAAAGTAGTCGGCGCCGGGAGTGGAGTTTTGGACGGACTTTCGGACGAAGAGGTTGTGTGGATGAATCATTTTGACCAAGTTGTTCGCGTGCCTTCGGGATTTGAGGTGTCGGTGAAAAACGTGGATTGTCCGATTGCCGGGATGATCGATTCGAAGCGCAGATTTTATAGCGTTCAGTTCCATCCTGAGGTTACGCATACATTGTGCGGCATGAAGGTTCTGGAGAATTTTATTGAAATTTGCGGCGCGAAACGCGAGTGGAGCATCGATAAATTTATTGAGGGAGAAATTAAGGCCATTACGTCGAAGGTCGGCGGTCGTAAGGTGTTTATGCTTGTTTCCGGAGGTGTTGATTCGACGGTTGCTTTCACGCTTTTGGAGCGAGCGTTGGGGAATGAACGCGTTTTCGGATTGTTTGTGGATACCGGATTTTTGAGGAAAGGGGAAAGGGATTCTGTCGTCGCGGCGTTGGGTGGGTTGGGGATTACGAATTTCCGAGTGGAAGATGCCGGCGCGGAATTTTTTGAGGCTCTTCGCGAAGTCTATGATCCTGAAAAGAAGCGTGCGATAATCGGCGCAAAATTTATTGAAGTTCAAAAAAGGGTTTTGAATGAGATGGGTTTTAAGCCCGAGGAGTGGATTCTTGGGCAGGGCACGATTTACCCGGACACGATTGAGACCGGCGGAACGAAACACGCAGATCGCATAAAAACTCATCATAATCGCGTTCCAGAGATTCAAGCGCTGATTGAGAAAGGGCTTGTGATTGAGCCTCTGGCCCAGTTGTACAAAGACGAGGTCCGCGAGGTCGGTGGGAAGTTGGGGTTGCCTTCGTCGCTTGTTTGGCGCCATCCATTCCCCGGGCCAGGGTTGGCGGTGAGGTGTTTGTGTTCGGATACGTCGGTTGGGGGGGCTGGGTTAGCTGAGATTGAATCACGGATCGCTCAATTTGCGGGAGTTTATTCGGCGAAAGTGTTGCCGATAAAAAGTGTCGGAATCCAGGGGGATGTAAGGTCTTACAAGCGTCCTGTGGCTTTGTGCGGGGGTGAGAGAGATTGGGACGAGCTTTCTTTAATTTCCACGCAAGTTGTGAATAATTTCCCTGAGTTAAACAGAGCGCTGTATTTGCTTTCGCCTGAGCGCGTTGAGTCTGTTTCGTTGACTCATGCATATTTGACGCCGGAACGGGTTGGAATTTTACAAGAGGCCGATAAGATTGTTATGGATTTTATCGCTGAGAAGGAACTGGCTCGGGCGATCTGGCAGTTCCCTACTGTGTTGGTGCCTCTGTGTGTGAATGGAGCTTCCGGAGAGACGGTGGTGCTGCGGCCGGTTGAAAGTGAGGAAGCGATGACCGCAAATTTTTATAGAATGGAGTGGGGGCTTTTGGGTGAATTGGTTGAGAGGTTGGCTTCGGTTTCGGGGGTTGGCGCTGTGTTTTATGATATTACGAATAAGCCGCCGGCGACGATTGAGTGGGAATGAGGGGGTAAAAAATCATTTTATAAAAATATTGTTACAGAGCTGATTCAGCTAACATGTACGCTGAATCAATTTTTGAGCATCATGATGCTCAAAAATGTAACAAAAATATTTTTAAAAATTATTTTTTACCCTCTAAATGAATCGGGGGGACAGGGGAGTTGGAATAATCTCTAGAAAATATAATTACTGTTCCGAATTGTTGAACATGTTCAACAATTCAGTTTTTAGCTATCATGATAGCTAAAAAAGTAATTAAAATATTTTCTATTTCTTATTCCCACTCCCTTAAAGATATTTGGTTGCGCAATGCTAATTGAGAGTGGGAGCGTTTGGTTGGAGTCCGAAGCATTTTTCACAGACGACGTTTCGGCTCTTTTACCAGACCATAAAATACTGGGAAAGTCACGGGAATCCCCGGGGATTTTCGTGACTTTTTCGCCAATATATTGTTAAACAGTTCTGTTAATGATGGAGTGTGAAGTGAGTTTTAGAAAATGCAGTTACACAGCTGAGAAGTTGATCATGATGACTATTCACCAATCACGACTTGTTCAGAATCTTCCGCCAAGCTTGTTGGCTGGTTTGTGCAAACGTCCATGCAGAGATCTATTTGTGCTGGGTTTGCGCAAGCGTCCTCACACGAGTCATTTGTATTTGATGCTATGCTTTGAAGCGTTTGTAAAATTGTTTCATTTGGTGGTTCCTTGCATCCTTGTATGAGGAGAGATAGCGCCGCTATCCCTATCCATTTTGCTATTCTAACCACTTCGTCCGTATACTCAGGTTTTTCTCTGCATGGTATAGTTATGCCCATCTTTATCTTGTTAATTTGTGTTGGGGCTGATTTTAGCAGGAGTGTCCTCAAATGGAAAGAGGCTTTCTTAAAATAGCCCTCAACACCAATCTTGGTCTGAAACGGACACCGGAGTAATGACTTTTCGTGTCGTATCCACTGAAACCGACACGATGAAGGCCAAGAGTACGCCAATTGTCAGAACCGACTGTGGCTGATTTGTCAGGGCAAATTACTTCGCCGTTGTCCGCTCTTTGGAGAAGTGATACACCATCTGTATCCATCGCTTCCTTTCCTTGAATTTGATATGGGTCACTACTCGCCAGTACCAATTTCCGTTTTTGGTCAAGCGCATATGATTGGTGAGTGGGCAAATTGAATCCATCTGCGTAAGCTTCGCTTCCCTTCCATTTACCTATAATGTCTTTAAAAAATCCACTATGACTTTCGAGATCTTCTTTTGAACCTTCCCCTATGCAGATATCCCATCCGATAATTTCTCCCGGTCCTTTTATCCCCAAGACTTCGTCCTGTCTATCAAATTCTTTTTGTGTATCACTTGAAAGGTTTGTTCCGTATTTAAGTCTTGCACCTGTATCCAGACTGTCTATGTACTTTCTCCAACCAAGACCTATTGGTTCAATTGAGAGTTCTGCCTCAAGTAGAAGTTTCTTTAGCCGTTCTACTTCTTCCGGAGTTAATTGTTCGAGAGTTTCCATTACTTGCTCTATTGTTGGGGCCTGCAAAATCCCTGACTCTTCCGGCATATACAATCCTCCATTGGTCAACGCAAGGTGTGCAGGATTGTAGCCATGAATTTCGCTTGTTATCAATTGTTCAAGATAACTTTTTGCCTGTGCGTCCAGATGGCTCTCGCCGGTTCGGCGTTGTGGCGCCATGCTCAACTGAGTTTCGACCGGTTTCATTAATTTTGGTTTTTGTCTTTCTCTTTCATCGAATAACGCTCGGACTCTGTTTTTTATTTCTTCCGGTCCGGCCAAACTTTCTACTTCTTTTTCTGCCGGTCTTTCGCCTTTGTATCTTCCGTCTACAATTCTTAATGCTTGTTGGTCTAAAGTTAGTTGATCTCTAGAGTATTCACGTTTTTCTAATGTCATAAAGATTTGGTTAATGAGCCTTGTAGCTTAACATAACTAACATAACGGGCTTTATTATAATGGCGTTTAAGGATTAGTCAATCACTTGGAAAAATAATCCTCCGCCAACGTATCCTCGTACGGGAAGAGGCTTTTTTCGGAGGGGAAAAATTCGCCCCACTCCCCTGTTTGCATCATGTGGGCAATGAGAGCGGCGGCCGTGTGTTCGTACTCGCTTCGCTCGTACTGCTTGTTGAAAATACAATATTCTTTACGGCGGAGGCCCACGCAGCCAAAGAGGTTTTTGCAGGAGTGGCAGTTGTCGCAATAAAAAAGATTATACGAATCGCGGCAGAAATTTGTGAAGCGGTAGCCGTAGCCGATCAAGCTGGTGGATTCGTAGCAAAGTTCGGTACCGTCGAAGAAGCAGATGTCTTGGCAGTCGGTGGCTTTGAGTCCGTCGTGGAGGTACGCGCTGTCGCGGGAATTGTAGACATCAAAACCTGCATAGACATTTTTTGAATGGAAGATATTGTTGCCAATACAGTTTTCGCAGGAGATCAAAGTGGAAGATTTTCTTATGTTGAATTCTTGTTTAACTTTTTCAAATTCCATAGCGGCGAGTGCAGGATCGGCTTTGACGCGTTTAAAGTACTCGCTTTGCTCATACTGTTCTTTCGATACCGGTTTATTTTTGATGTGGTAGCGGACGTTATTGAGGTTCACACAAAGAAGACAATTATTTAAGCCGCGACAGTTGTATAGATATGCGCTGTCGACGCAATTTTCGCAGTCTTGCGCGTAATTGCAGTTATAACAATTGCGACAGTCGGTGCATTCGTAGCAAAGTTCGCAATCTGTGCACCAGAGACAGTCCGCGCAAGAGGTGTTTTCTACGAGCAGAAAGCCATAATAGCAGTCTTCGTTGCGGTTTGCGGAAGTGACCATGTAACAGTTTTTGTTGCCGTCCGCGAAGTTGCAGTAATCGGAGTTTTCGGCTTTGTTGTTGATAAGTGGTGGACGAGGGACTTTGAGCTGGAGTTCGTGAAACTGGTCGAAGAATGGTTTGTTGTGATCTGGGTTTTGAGCGTAGTCGAGAGCATCCCATACATCGCTCCACCATTCGTCGCGGGTGTAAATTTTGTATGGGCTATCCGGGCGAAAACTCGAGATTATTTCTTTGTTCGTAAGGTCGCTTTTGCGGTGGTAGAGACGGTTTTCGTTGCGGTATGCAAGGCGGCGGATCGTGCGGCAGGACGGGCAAAACGTCGGGGAAGGGATTTTGTAGAGCTTGCCTGCGAATGTTGGAGAGAGAGTTTCGTAAAATTTTTCGTCAGTGTTTGTGACAGCGAAGAGGTTGGCACAATTTTTGCATTGTTTCTCCTGCATAGCCTCAAAATAACCCCGTCATAGATGAAGTCAACTTTCGGCTTCTTTCTGCGGTTTTCCAGGTCTAGAGATTCTCAACTTTTTGGGAAAAAAGGTCGAATTGGCCACGCTGCATATTTGCTACCGCTTTTGACTTTATCAAAACTGAAATTGGGTTTTCGATGTCGGCAAAGTCGTTGAAAAGAACGTAATCGCAAGTATCGGAGAAGATTATAAATTTATTTTTGAAGTCGAAATTTTTATCGGGATTCTTTAAGAGACTGACGCGGTTGCGGAATTTAACTTTTGATTCTTTCGTGCAGAAACTTTCAGTTCGTGTCCCGAATGTCGTGCAAATTGCGCGATGACTTGCGTGTTTTACTCGAGCGTTTCTGAATTTGTACGCGGTGTTGAGTTCGCCTTTGAGTGTTGGCACAAAATTTTCAAAATCACCGAAATCGAGGTTTGTGTGATAGGTTTGTTCGGACATGAATAAATACGCTTCGGCGATTTGGTCGGAGGTGTAAAAATGCTCGAAGGACTCGATTGAATCTTTTGGTGCTTTTAAGAGTGGTGCGATTGATTTAATTTTGTACGCGATTTTATTGAGACGGAGCGAGGAGGTTTTTAACTCTGAAACAAGAGATTTTAGGGAGAGTGCCTTGAGTCCGTCTTCGTCTTTTTTTATGAGTTTGAGTTCTTTTAATTTTGCTACTGCGCGGTAAACGGCATTTCGGTTTAGACC
>JBAZPI010000039.1:0-7172 GCA_041648305.1 Candidatus Altimarinota bacterium
TGACCCATCAAGTGAGAAACTGACGCTTGCTACCGCAATTGGATCATCAATTTCAAGAAGCTCAACAACTTCCAACCGCGTATCAAAAGGAAACAGGAGCGAACGTCTTGTAATCAAATCCACGGTCTGGTTACGCACAGCACTACTCCTTGTCAGATCAAACGGCACAGTAAAAACATCCCCAACACCATACTCCCTAATTGTCGCGCATCCACCAGACAAATCCAGTGACCCCATATAAACAATTTTAATTCTTCTTACATTTTGGCATGTGGTGACAACTTGGAACAACTGAGAGGAAGTTCCAGGTAGGACAGTGTAAGGGTGTGGGTGAACAGGTCACCACATGCAGATAGAGCTAGTCGTGACGGGGGCAAAAGTAGCGAAATCCATAGTACAGGACCCCCCACCCAACCGCCAACATCAGCATCAGCGCTATTGCAAGTACGCCCAACCCGACCGAGGCCAACATCCAGATGAGAAGCAGAGGCAGTAACAGCGGGATACCTATCTCTTTCCCCAGCCAGACCGCCAAGGCAACGCCATGTCCCGAGAACATCAGGACTGCCATCAGAACCGCCACTAGACCAAAAAGAACCACGATCCATCTTCTAGTCTTCATCCCTCACCTCCTTTTGAGAACCCCGATGCTCCGACATGGAAACAAAGGAATTCCCGGTCAGTCAACCAAGTTGTCACCAAATTTTCAATTATCTCTCGACTCAAGACCGCAAAAAGCCTAAATAAGGCGATTTCAATCTTGGTACAAGCGACAGACAAAATTATAATTCTTTTAATAATAAAGTCAAGTTTGTTTAGTAATGTGCACTAGTGTCCCGTTAAAAAGCCGAAGGGGCGGCTCTTGGGTTTAGAGAAAAAGGGAAAAGAAGCTCCAAAAGTAAAAACTGAAGCAAGAAAAAGTGCAAAAGATAGAAATAGCTTAGAATAAATCTTTTGGTGGGTCAGCCGGGAATCGAACCCGGGACCATCAGCTTAAAAGGCTGTTGCTCTACCGACTGAGCTACTGACCCCAGAGAGCGAAGCTCTCGCGCTTAGAGTGCCGCAGGCGCTCCTAAGCGCCTACATCATCTTCGCCGCAGGCGCTCAATTTGCGCGCCAGCGCTTCCACTATATTTCAAAAAGTCGTCCTGTATTCTAAGTGTCTAACCTAAAAACCGCAAGCGTTTTTTTCCATGTTATGTCCCGGACGTATCCCCCTGAAAACTATTTAACAAAAACACCGTAGCCGGAATTGCAAAGAAGAAATTTGAATAATAAACAACATTCAAAACCAAATACGACTCCTTGGTCAAATTCGCCAGAGACTCGCTCACAACGCCGCCTCCGCCCAACAGCGAAACTCCCGAAATCAGCACCAAAACCGAGCTCACGATCAACCCGGCGCTACAAAGCGCATAAAACAAATGGATAGCTATCCCCACAACCCCGCCGGTGCGGGCCGTCCCCACCATAAAAGCGCCCCTCACTGCGAACAAAATCACCATCACCAAAAATATTATAACTTTTGTGAAAATCACCGCCTCATCCACACTTTCCATATTCGCCTCTTTCGCAAACTGCAGAAACATCATTGTCCCACCAAAATAATGAGCAAAAAGCCCTCCCAGAGCGTCGGCACACACGAGAGACACGTAAGTCCCCAAAATCACCTTTATCGTGTTATCACGCCCAATAATCAGGCTATACGCCACAATGATTACAAAGAACACGACAATGAACAAATCCCAACTTAGTTGTAAATTCATAGCCTTGCTTTATAGGAATAAGGGTACATCAAACTTAATCTTAATACGCCTACCCGTTTTTTGCAAATTAAATTGCTTTTCCACCCAACTCCTCATACAACTCCCTCTCTCTTCTTGAAAGTTTTTTTGGTATCACGACATGCACTTTCACGAAGTGATCGCCTTTCCCCGCGCCTTCCCTCGAAGCTCCAGCCTCGCGATGAATCCCTTTTCCACTCAATTTAAAGACCGTTTCCGCTTGAGTTCCATCCGGGATTTTAAGCTCAACTTCCCCGTGTACGGTTGAAACCGACACTCGCGCACCAAGTGCGGCCTGTGAAACACTCACCCCTAAATCACTATAAACATTAATTCCATCCCTCCTAAACTTCTCACTCGCTTTCACCTGAATATGCACAAACAAATCCCCGTAACCGCCGCCTTTTACCCCCGCCTCGCCCTTGCCGCTTAACCTAATAACGGTTCCATTATCCACACCGGCAGGAATTCTCACCTTCACGCGCTCAGCACTTCGAACTCTCGTCGTCCCATGACATTTACTACATTTTCTCTCCGGCACTTTCCCCTCGCCACCGCACTCACTGCATCCGCGAGAAGTCACCATCTGCCCGAGAATTGTGTTTTTCACGGTCCTGATTTCTCCGGTCCCGCCGCACGCTTTGCAGTTCACGATCGGCGTCCCGGGCTCGGCTCCACTCGCCCCGCAATACCCGCATCTATCCGGTTTTGTTATCTCCAGTTCCTTCGTCACGCCAAACGCAGCTTCCTCAAACGCTAGCCCAACAACAGCTTCAATATCAGCCCCACGCGCTGCCCCGCCACTTCTCCCACGTCCGCGACCACCACCCCCTCCGCCCCCGCGAGCGCCTCCGCCGAAAAACGATTCAAATATATCCGCAAACCCTCCCAAATTCTCAAACGGCTGGCGCCCCGGCGCCCATTCCCCCTGCGCGCCCCCGCCAAAACCACCAAACCCACCACCGGGAAACCCTCCTCCAGGCGCCCCTGGCGCCCCAGGCACAGCCCCAAACTGGTCATATTGCTTTCGCTTTTTTGAGTCCGACAAAATCTCGTACGCCACGTTTATTTCCCCAAACTTCTTCTCCGCGTCCTTATCGCTTTTGTTTTTATCGGGATGGTATTTGAGCGCAAGCTTGCGGTACGCGGCCTTTATTTCTTTGTCGGTCGCGGTCTTTGAAACCCCCAATATTTCGTATAAATCTTTTTGCATAACAGGTGAAATCCTACACCACCCCGACCTTTTTGTCTAGCACTCATTAGAGGGGAGTGATAAAGGCTGTCTAGCAATATTTTCCACAAAAGGGCAAGAAAATCCCCGGGGATTTTCTTGCTTTCTTGCGCAGATCATTGTGACAAAATCAAATGATGGCATACGGTTCCCTTAATGTAAAATTCTCTGCCGATCCCTTTTTTGATGCGCTTTACTTGAATTCAAACTTCCCTTATACTCCAACCCGCAAATCCGCACAGCGCAACTACATCATCCGCAAATCGAACGCTTTTGGCCCCATCGTCTAGTGGCCTAGGACATCGCCTTCTCAAGGCGAGAACAGGAGTTCAATTCTCCTTGGGGCTACCATACCCGCCCAAAATGGGACGGTATCCACGGTATCACTATTCTATCCAGAATCCTCCCCATAATTTTCCCATTGATTATCATGATATTTTAAAGTATAGTCTTAATGTATTATGTATAAAAGATGTCAAAATTTTATAGGTCGCGGGAAAGAAAGTTGCTTTTTGTGGGGAGCTCGTCAGACTGGCAAAAGCACACTCTTGAAGACGATGTTTCCGGATGCTCCATACTACGACCTTTTACTTTCGGGAGAATTTATAAGATTAAATCGACGCCCCGAACTTTTAAGAGAAGAATTGCTTGCGAGACCCCAAAAAGGATCTGTTATCATCGATGAAGTACAAAAAATCCCTCGACTTCTTGATGAAATACAATGGCTGATTGTAAACAAAAACATATCATTCATACTTTGCGGATCCAGTGCCAGAAAACTTAAACGTGGCGGCGGCAATCTGCTTGGAGGACGTGCGTTGAAATATGAATTATATCCATTAGTGTCGAAAGAAATAGGCAATTTTGATCTCCATCGCGCCATAAATAATGGGCTGTTGCCGAGACATTATCTGGCGGAAAATTCGAAAAAATTATGCCAAGCATATGTAGACAACTATCTCAAAGAAGAAATCTCAGCAGAAGCATTGACGCGTAACTTGCAAGCTTTTTCACGATTTTTGGAAACAGCGGCGTTTAGCAATGGCGAGATTATCAATTATACAAATATTGCAACAGAAACCGGAGTAAGTTCAGTTACAATAAAAGAGTATTTCGGAATCTTACAGGATACCCTAATTGCGTATTTCATACCATCTTATAGAAGCCGCCCAAAGCGAAGAGTTATTCACGCCCCCAAGTTTTATTTTTTTGATGTTGGAATCGCAAATTTCCTCCTAAGGAGAGGGGAGATTGTACCGCAAAGTGAAAATTTTGGGCGAGCATTGGAACATTTTGTGCTACAGGAATTAATCGCACATAGTCACTATTCTGGCAAAGACTACAAAATTTCTTATTGGAGAAGTGTCTCGGGATTTGAAGTTGATTTTATTCTCGGAGATCACGAAATAGCGATAGAAGTAAAAGGAAGTTTAGAGGTTCAGCCCCGACACCTAAAAGGACTCAAAGCTTTTAGTGAAGAATATCACACAAAAAGATCTATCGTAGTTTCATTAGATTCTCGTCCACGATTAATTTCAAAAATAGAAATAATTCCCATACATGATTTTCTAAAAGAATTGTGGGAGGGTAAAATCCTATAACGTTCCTTCTCATGAAATCAATCTTCCAAAAAACAAAGTTTCCAGAAGCGGCAGGTGGAAATCTCTATGAATGGGTAGATGCAGAAACTTCTCTCACGACTCCAAGCGCAGGTCTTTTTGCCGTAAAAATTGTCGCTTCCGCCAAAAATGCAAAACGGAATAACTCTACAGATGACGATGATCTTCGCGTCTCTCTTGATGGTTTTAGTTTTGGCAAATATGAAAAGAGCTCTTGGAAAGGTTTTGGGTCTTCCGCAAGTTGGGATGGATCAAGTCTAAAAGGCGGAACGAAAACAATATATTTCTTTATGGAACTTGAAAAAGGGGAGCACAAAGTCCAGTTTTTTGCCGACGAAACACCTGAGATTAAAAGTCTCGAGGTTTTCCCTGTTAAAGACAATAAATTTACTCTCAACGACTTAAAACCATCAGAAAAAATTGAGAGCAATCAAAAGGGAATTCCTTGGTTGAGTTTTGTTTTTCTAGGAACACATGCAAAAAGTCTTTTACTTGACGTAAAAACAGAGAGTGCGAAAGAAAAGGGAAATGCCGATGGTGACAATTTGAAAGTGATAGTGAACGGTGATATTTTGCAAAACGAGCAAACTCCAACTTCAAAAAAATACAGGAATTTTTACTTTTCAGGAGACATAAAATCGTTAGGTATTCTCTCGATTACCAATAAACAACTGTCAGGCTCATTGGCATTCGAAAATGCCGTTGAATTGTGGTACGACCAAGAGCCACAAATCAATTCTTTGCAAATAAATTTTTTCGATACCGAGAAGTTTTTGGAAGAACTTGAAGAGGTGGATTTGCGCGAATATGTCCTCAATAGAGCGAATTTTGCAATCCTTTTATTTCAAATAGCAAGTAACACTTATTCAGCAAAATTTTTACAACATTCACTTGAAGAACACCCTGCCCCACTAGTATTCAGAGCCAATCATCCGATTGTCAGAAAAATTAAAGCAGATCCAACATATAAAGAAATTCTCAAAAAATTGAAAGAAAAAATAACCAAAAATATTTTGGAAGGGGAACTCTGGCCTGGAGATATGGAAGGGGAAATAAACTTCGATTCTCCTGATCTAAAATACGCAATTCACGGTATTAAAAAAATTGAATATAAAGCCGAAGTAAAAAAGAACAAAGAGTTTGAGGTAAAAATGGTCATTTTTGATATATATGATTTTGAAAAACAAAATGTTCCGTTTTTTCTATTCCATGGTTATGAATATGTTAAAAACACGATTATCAACGCCGCAGACATGGGGGAGGACTTGCATATTATTCACAATTTTGAAATTGAAATTCATATAAATAACACAATAGATAAAATATGAATCTAGATTTTTTTATAATGGCTATTTTAACAATTTTCGTTGCTATCCCTGCAAGGATTTTCCTGGAAATAGGGCTCGATCCAGAAAAGATAAGCACTATTTTCTTTCTCTTAACATGGGTTGTAATTTTCTCAGTCATACGTTTCATAACTATTATAAGTTCCCGAGGATTTAAATACATATTTCGAAATTTTCTAAAAAACTCACGAAAATCCGCTTATTCAGGTAAAGAAGTCGGCGCTGCCAAAACCGCGGCACGCAACCACGAAACAACGCCAACAATACCGTAGCCTACATTTCCTTATACGCATCCCCTCTAAATTTTATACTCAAAGTCCTGTTTCCGCGCTCGGTCTTCAAAAACAAAACCCCCACCCCGCCAACTCTACACCTGTAAACGGGAATTTCGTGATGAAGTTTCTTCAAATCCAACCCCGTCAACCTGCCCTCAGCGATCTTCAAAACGGCACTGATAACCCTCTTGCGCACAGTAGAAGGAAGTCGCAATAAAAATTTCTTATACTTCTCCATTCGCTTTTTTCAAATTAGCATGTACTTCTTTTGCAGCCATCCCCAAAGGAAAACTAATCCCGAATTCACCATCCTCAAGTTCATAGAAAAAGCCGTCTTCGACCAATGGCTTTATCAAAAGCCCCTCCGATGTTTCCTGGGCAACGAAATGGTCGGTTTTGAATTTTTCTCTCCAGGCTTTTGGCAGCGTGACCTGCCCGGTCCCAAAAATTTTCAAAGTGGTGATCATAATTATGCAATTACGTAAATTATATAAATTACATAACTATAATAACGCACCGGCTCTTTAAAATGCAAGCATGTTTTTCTTAAGGTTCCCTAAAACTTCCACCCAACCCCGACCGTCACCGTAGGCTTCCCGCCTTCTCCTTTTTCAACGGAAACATCAACGGTAAATCCGCTTGAGTGCTGACCGGTCAAGCCGGCCCCGCCCCGCCAAATGGTACCATCGTACCCGCCCCACCCGCTAACCCCGCCCTTCCATCCGCTTCCCGGCCCGAAAATACTGTCTCCGTCCAAAGGCCAGCTCATAGTCTGCTGGTAACCAAGGCGGTTATTGCTGCTGGCGGTCACGGTTATGGATTTTTTTCCTTGTCCGGGAAGATTGAAATCAACTTCCTGTCCGACTCTAAACGCCTTGCCGGTTCCATAACTTGAAACCATCTCTTTCCCGAAATCG
>JBAZPI010000040.1:0-7091 GCA_041648305.1 Candidatus Altimarinota bacterium
CTTTTTTGCATTCGTCACTCAAAACGCTGGCTTTTCGTACCGAAAAGCCTCCTAATCAACGAAATCTCTTCTCAAATCGACAACTGAAAAAACTCGTGCCTTTTTAGCAAATACCTCTAATACAACGCCTCCACATAGCACTTCTCGCAATAAACAACCTCCGGCCGATCCGGGGCATAAGTCGTGCGGATTTCCTTTTCACATTTCCCGCACTTGCGATCAAAAAACTTCCTTGGATTACGCAAAACAAACCTATCCAAGTGCCTTTGGTCAGGACAACGCCTTGGAAGAGGGATCACTTGCCTGCGATAAAATTTCAATTCTTTCGAAGTAATTTTAAAAGGCTTCCCAGTAACCTCGCACATAATTGCAGCATCCAAAATATCATCGGAAACATCCTTGATATTGTCCGGAAGATCCGAAGCGGGAATAACCTTCTCAACTTTCGGGGGCGGAACTTCGTAATCATCCCATTTGAACCCGCCAGCCAAAGCCTGCTCTTTCGTCAGCGGATAATACAACTGAGCGGTCGTCTTATTGTACCCATGCTGAGAAATCGCAGACGGGAAATATTCGCCAAACTCGCCGGCCTGCCCCGCCCCGGCAGAGGCCTGCCCCCCGCTAAGCGGGCCAGTCTTCGTCATATACTCAATAATGCGCGGGACAAGTTTCTCATACTCATCCTTCGTGTACTGCTTATTAAGAACGCAATAATTCCCTCCCTGCATACCCACGCATCCAAAACAATTTTTGCATCTCTCCATGTACCACGAATAATAAACATCGCAAGAATCCATCTGAACATCATCGCAGAAAAGCACATGATAGCTATGTTCTCCTGAAATTGTGCACTCGTAAGATTGCTGAATATTTGTGCCAAATTGGTAAATATCGTAATTATTTTTCGCCCCAAGCACGAGTTGATAACAATACTTCCCGCCCTCCACATCCTCGCAATCAAAACAGTAATAAAGATCCTTGCAGTGATTCAAATGATTTCCAAAACAATTAGTCAAATTGTTCCCCTGAAATTCCTTGAACGGATGACCTTTCTCAAGCTCTTTCCTCAGCTTTTTGTATTTTTGGTACTGCTCGTATGAACCTACATCGACTTCTTTCATCTTTGCCTTGTATGCCTCTTTTGAAAGCTGCTTATTCTCAAAACAATAACTCTGATTTCGGAGACCCACACAGCAAAAACAGTCATTGCACCCAATACAATCCCTCAAAAACGCGCTCGAATTACAAGTATTGCATTCCTGACAACCAGCCAATCCATAACATTTGTGGACATCAACACAATCGTAACAAAGTTCACAGTGGAGATTATAAAATCCATCAACACAAAACAAATTTTTCTTAAAACCGTACCCGTAATAACAATCCTCGCAAAAATCGGCATGCATAATTAAATAGCAATTTTTCGACCAGCCGGCGAGATGGATATAATCCGAATTAACACAATTCCCTTGGCTATTTAAAGCGAGAGCCGGAACTTTTTTTCTAAGTTCATCAAATTGCTCAAAAAATGGCCGCCCAAAATCAAAATCTCGGCCGTAATCCCGAGCATCCCATTTCTCACTATGCCAGCAGTCGCGGCAATAAACCGGTTGATTTAGGCCCGGCGCATACGAACTTAAAATTTGTTTTCCACAAAGCCCGCATTTAGCGCCCGGATACAGATTCCTCTCGTTCATCGCCGAAAGCCGTCTCTGCTGCCTGCATTCAGGGCAAAGTGTTGGCGGGGGAACCGGATACTTTTTCTCGCCCACTCGAAGTGAAATACTGTCGTAAAATTGCAAATCATCGTCCGTAATCTCAAAAATCTCTGCGCATTTGACACATTTATTTTTCATAACAAGAGTTTACAACATCGTAAAGTCAAAATCACTACAAAAACCCCACAAAAACTTCCAGCCCCGCAAAATCTAGTATATATTTCGTCCATGGCCTCATTTAGAACACTTCGAAAATTAGCAAAACGTCTACGATCTCCAACAGGTTGCCCATGGGATCGTTCACGCACGATTGAAGACATGGCGGAGAATATAGAGAACGAGGCGCGCGAAGTTGCTCAGGCGTTCGCCAAACATGATTGGAAAAACTTGCGTGAAGAGCTCGGCGACGTACTTTTCAACATAGTCTTAACTGCCCAAATCGCGGAAGAAGAAAAAAAATTCACAATCCGCGACGTCTTAAACGATATCGATAAAAAAATCCGCTCTCGTCACACCTGGGTTTTTGGCAAAGACAAAGCGAAGACACCCGAAGAAGCGCTCGAGATGTGGAATAAAAATAAACAGGCACAGGAAGGCGAAGCCGATCCCGTGCCAAAATCCTCTGTGCCATAACCTCAGGCTCTCCCCCGTCTTTTAAAAATTCACATAAATGTCAGTTCTAGGCAAAAAATGGATCATTCGATCTTTAGATCGTGCAAAGCCAATTTTGGACACTCTTCTCGAAAACAGAGGCCTCAAAACCAAAAAAGAGAAAGATGAGTTCCTGAATATTGACGAGAATTCGGACTTTCACGATCCGTTTCTTATGCATGACATGCAAAAATCGGTAGACCGCATAATGTTGGCGATTGAACGCAACGAAAGGGTCATTATTTTTGGCGACTACGATGTTGACGGACTGACTTCGGCGGCGATTCTTTTTCACGCTCTAAAACGTCTCAACGCAAATCACTCGGTCCGTCTCCCAAATAGAGAAAAAGACGGATACGGCTTGAGCATGCCATTTATCGAAGAATTCAAACGTCTGGGGATAAAATTGATTATCACAGTCGATTGCGGCATTTCATCCGCAAAAGAAATCACAGAAGCTGCCCAAAACGATATTGAAACAATAATCACAGACCACCATCAAGTCCCGGAAACACCGCCATGCGACGCATACGCAATCAACCACCCAAAACAAGCGCATTGCAATTATCCGTTCAGCGAACTTACCGGTGCGGGAGTTGCCCTCAAGCTAGCCCACGCGCTATTCATCCACAATCTCGGCCGGGAAGGCGCAGAAAAAGAAATAAAGCCACTAATCGAACTCGCGGCTCTAGGCACGATAGCGGATATCGGCATTCTCAAAGGTGAAAATCGCCTCATCGTCAAAAAAGGTCTGAAAAATCTCTTGAATACCTCTTCTCCGGGCTTAAAAATTCTCAAAGAACTCGCCGGTTTTTCAAAATCGGAAGATAAGGAGATTTCAACAACAACCATCGGCTACCAGATTGCTCCGCGAATAAACGCAGCCGGCAGAATAGGGGACCCGTACATCGCCCTGAAACTTTTGATTGGCGAAAACAAAACGGAACTTCATCAGTATGGAAAGGAATTAGAAGACCTAAATCGCCGCCGCCAGGAAATGACAGAGAAGTCCTTCACCCAAGCCGTCAAAAATTTTTTAGAACTGGAAAAGAAAAACGCGCTTCCATATATTTTAATAGAATCACATCCGGACTGGCACGTCGGAATAATCGGCCTCACCGCTTCAAAACTAGCGGAAAGATTCAATCGTCCGGCAATCATCATGCAGGATCTTGGACAAACATTAGTTGCCTCAGCTCGCAGTATCGAAGCCTTCGACATTATCGAAGCTATAGCCGCGCACAAGCATCACTTGATAACTTTTGGTGGCCACAAAGAAGCGGCCGGATTCACAATGCGAAAATCCGCTTTCGCGAAATTTAAAAAAGAAATTGAGAAATTTGCCGAATCAAAACTTTCAGATAAGGAACTTCGTCCAAGTCTGCAAATCGATTGTGAGCTCCCAGCGGAAGAAATATCGGCAGGCCTGATAGAGGATATTGATAAATTAAAACCTTTCGGACCGAGCAATTCGCGTCCGGTTTTTATTTTAAAGAACGTTAAACCAAGTTTCGTGGAAACCGTAGGTCGCAACTCGGACCACCTGAAATTCGAGGCCGATATCAACGGCAGAGCCCTGCCGGTCATAGGCTTTCGCCTGGGCGAGTTCTCGCACGAAGCGCGAAAACACAAAAGTTTAGACATAGCTTGCCATATTGATTTCAACGAGTGGAACGGAAATAAAAAGATCCAACTGGAACTCATCGACTTTAAAACTCCCTAAACTCCCTCTGGACAACTCATCTTAAGATCTGCTATATTGACCCCCAATTCTTTGCCAAGGGTAATACCCTTTGACAACCCGTTAATTATATTCTATAATATAAAGATAAAAGATTACACAGAACTCATCAATTCAAATGAAATTCTCGGACATCCAAAAGAACATAATTGATCTAGTCAAAAGAAGTGAAAAAATTCTTGTCCTTCCATCGACTCCTGTCGACGGCGATGCGATAGGAAGCGCACTTTCGACTTATTTAATTCTCAAAAAACTCAAAAAAAGTGTCACAGTGGTCTGCGCTGAGGACATCCCCGATGTACTGGAATTTCTGCCGGAGACTCAAGTGATCGGAGACAAGCTCGTTTCATCAAAAGATTTCATTGTGACGATTGATACGAGAAAAATTAAAGTTGATGAGATCAAAAGCAATATCGAAGAAAACAAAGTAAATATTATCATAACCCCGAAAGAAGGCCGCTTCACGGAAAAAGATATCACATTCAATGAGGGGCTGGATGAGTATGATTTAATTATTACTGTAGACACAGCGGAACTCCCGCAGTTAAGAAAAATTTATGAAGACAATCCCCAAATGTTCCACGAAATTCCGGTAATCAATATCGATCATCACATCTCTAACGAACACTACGGCAAAATTAATTACGTGGATATAATGTCGGCTTCAACAACGGAACTCTTACTTCCGCTTTTTGAAAAAATGGAAGAAGAATTTGAAATCGAACTTATCGACGAAGACATTGCAACTTTATTGCTCGCCGGGATTATCACGGACACGGGCAGTTTTCAAAACTCAAACACCACGCCAAAAGCATTTGCACATGCAGCTCAGCTGATCGCGTACGGTGCGCGCCAACAAGAAATTATCCAACACATATACAAGACGAAACAATTAAGCCAATTGAAACTTTGGGGAAGAGTTCTCTCGAAAATTCAAACGGACGAAAAATACAAAATTGTCTGGTCTTCAGTCTCACAAGAAGACTTCAAAGACACGCAGAGTAGGGAAGAAGAAACTGGCGATATCATAGATGAATTGATGACCAACGCTCCGGGAGCGGAAGTCATCCTTCTTTTAAAAGAGCGCGCAGATAACACAATCTCAGGGAGCGTTAGGACTACGAATCCAGCGGTTGATGCTTCAGCTATCGCCGAAATGTTCGGTGGAGGCGGACACGGTCAAGCGGCCGGTTTCCGAATAACTGATGGCAATTTCCGCCAGCACGAAGCGGAAATCATTGATAAAATTCGCCAGTATCAATCAGAACGCTTGGGAGTTATGGAAGAGCCTCAAGAGGAAGCAAAAGAAACCCCGATAATCGATGTCCAAAAACTTCTTAATCAAGTTAAAGAAGCTGAAAAAGCCCAGGAAGCGATGCCAAGCAAAAAAGATATCGAAAAATTCAAGCCAATCCCTCCAAGAACAGCCCCGGGGGTCACATACAAATTCGAAGACTAAACAACTTTCTTCATCAGCTCTTCGTCCATATCGAAATTACAATAAACCTCAGCGATATCATCATTTTCTTCCAATGCTTCAATCGCCCCGAGAACTTTTCTGGCAGCTTCCTCATTCGTGATTTTCACGGTCTGTTTCGGGATATACGTTATAGCAGCGCTTTCAATTGCAATACCGGTTCCTTTCAAAGCATCCCCAACTTTTGCCAGCTCAGAAGCATGAGTATGAACTTCGAGATGGCTACCTTCACGGATAATATTAGACGCTCCGGCATCAATCGCAGCCAATTCAACGTTATCAGCGTCACTCCCACTTTCCAATGGGACCATTATCAAACCCTTTCTTTCAAATATCCAAGTAGCGCTCCCCGTTGCCCCCATGCCTCCTCCTCTCCTGGATAAAATTGACTTTATATCAGACGACGTTCGATTCTTATTATCAGTCAAAGCTTGAATGTACAAAGATGTCCCGGCAGGCCCAAACCCCTCATAAAAGATCTCCTCATATACCGCGGCATCTTTATCTTGCCCGGAACCTTTTTTAACAGCCCTATCAATATTTGCATTCGGGACATTGTCCGCTTTCGCGCTATCAATTGCCGCGCGCAACCCCGGATTCGTGCCAGGATCAGCACCGTGTCTGGCATTAATCGCAATTAATTTTGCGTGCTTCGTAAAAATCTTCCCGCGTTTGGCATCAGCGGCTCCTTTTTTATGCTTGATCGAACTCCATTTCGAATGTCCGGACATAAAATTATTGATTAAAATCCTGGCGGAGGAGTAGTAGGTGGCTCAACATGAGGTGGAGTTGTTGGAAGGGTAGTAGAGGGATCCCCAACAACACTCTCCGAATTTTCCGTCATATTCTCCGGCGTATCCTGTGAAACAAACCACTGCGAAATTGCGAAAACAGCGGCAGCTATCCCAACCAAAATCGCAAGAATAGTAGCCAAATATTTTTTTGAATAAACTTCATTGAATCCTGCCATAGCATTTGTGAGTTATTTTTTTATTTAAAATGCAGTTGTTTGCCCGTCGCGATAATCCAAAATCACATCTCCTGCCCGCTCATATTTCAAAGTGATATCGACACTTGGGCTGTAATAATAATCAATGGGTCCGGTTCCAACACCAATTGAATCAGTCTCGATGATATATTCATCGGAAATCAAACCGAAAGTCGTCTGCCCAGCTCCTTCCAAAAGAATATTTTCAAAAATCTGGCTCTTTAATGCGGAAGACCCACCAATGCCGGATCCATCGCCACCGGCCTCGTCGGCTGCCCCGCCCGCCCCCTCTTTGTACTCAAAAGTTTTCAACATTGTGTCCAAAAACTTCCTGTTCTGATAAGCCATAACGCCGGATCCGTTCTGCGTATAAACAGCCAAAACCCTACCCGCACTAGCTCCGGAGCTAATGTATATATACCAATCTTTTATGTATTCATCCTCGTAGGAAATTTGCAAAGTATCAAAATCTCCAAGCTTGAATTCGGAAACTTCGCCGGTGCCAAAAACCATTTT
>JBAZPI010000041.1:0-6975 GCA_041648305.1 Candidatus Altimarinota bacterium
TCCCTGAAAATGATCCAACTGTCTTGTTCACGACTGCTGGGATGCATCCGTTGGTGCCTTTCCTTCTCGGGGAGAAACATCCGTCGGGTCGCCGATTGGTTAATGTGCAGAAATGTCTGAGAACTGATGACGTGGATGAGGTTGGGGATAAGTCGCATTTGACGTTTTTTGAGATGTTGGGAAATTGGTCGCTTGGAGATTATTTCAAGGAGGATGCAATTAAGATGAGTTTTGAATTTTTGACTTTGTCACGTTCCGAGGGCGGGTTGGGGTTGCCGGTCGAGAGGTTGGCTTTTTCGTGTTTTGCTGGAGATAAGGACGCTCCTCGAGATGAAGAAGCGGCGGGTGTTTGGCTCGGGCTGGGAGTTAGTGAGTCGCGAATCGCTTTTTTGGGGAAGAAGGATAATTGGTGGGGACCTGCCGGACAAACCGGGCCTTGCGGGCCGGATACGGAGATGTTTTTTTGGGCTGGCGATGAGACTGGCGACGGGTCTGTGCCTGAGAAATTTGACCCGAGCGATTCTAATTGGGTTGAGATTTGGAATGACGTATTTATGCAATACAATAAAAACGCGGATGGAACTTATTCGGAATTGAAGCGGGGGTGCGTGGATACGGGGATGGGTTTTGAGAGAGTTTTGGCTGTGTTGAATGGGGTTGAGACGCCTTTTGAGACCGAGCTTTTTGTTGATGTAGTTGCGGCTTTGCGAGCTTTGGGCGGGTATGATGTCGGAAAGAAAGCGCCTTCGGGCGAGATGGTCGTTTCCGAGCGCATTGTGTGCGATCACTTGAGAGCCGCGACTTTTATTCTTGGAGATCAATTTGGCGTCGTGCCTTCGAATACCGATCAAGGATATGTTTTGCGGATGTTGATTCGCAGAGCGATCAGACATGGCTGGAAGCTTGGAATTAAAACTGAATTTGTCAGGAAAATTGCAGGGATTTACGTTGATATATATGGTTCAGCTTATCCCGAACTGGTCGACAATCAGGAGAAAATTTTCGAAGAATTAGTGAGGGAGGAGGGACAGTTTGCGAAGACGTTGGAGAAGGGGTTAAGGGAGTTTGCGAGGAGGGCTTCTTCTGGTTTTGGGGGCGGTGGCGCTGGCGGTGGCGGCAGTAGCGGCGAATTTGCCTTTTATATGTATGAAACTTATGGATTCCCGCCTGAAATGACGCTTGAGGAGATTAGAAAAAATCCTGAGTTGAACAAGTGTCTTGATGTTAAGAAATTTTGGAAAGAGTTTGAGTTTGGACTTGATACACATAGATCTCTTTCACGATCCGGAGCTGAGCAGAAATTCTCCGGTGGATTGGCGGATAATAGCGAGGTGGTAACGCGACTGCATACCGCGACTCATTTGCTACATCAGGCTTTGAAACAGGTTCTTGGTGACCATGTCGCTCAAAAAGGGTCGAATATTACTGCTGAAAGGCTTCGATTTGATTTTACTCATGAAGATCGCATGACTCCTGAGCAGATTTCTGAAGTTGAAAAAATTGTGAATGAACAAATTGAGGCTGATTTGCCTGTTTCGTGCGAGGAAATGACGGTTGAGGAGGCGAAAAAGAAAGGTGCGATTGGGCTTTTTGAATCGAAATATGGGGAGAAGGTAAAGGTTTATACGATAGGCGGTTTCAGCAAAGAAATTTGCGGCGGGCCGCATGTGAAAAGGACCGGTGAGCTTGGCAAGTTTAAGATTTTGAAGGAGGAAAGTTCGAGCAGAGGGGTACGCAGGATAAAGGCGGCGCTGGGATAGCCAAAATGGCTACGGCAATTCTCCGATAAGCACCCAGTTTTCTGCTTTGATTATGCGTATGGGTTGGAGGGTGCCTTTGAGATTTTTGCGTGGGGACATGAATTGGACGGTTTTGTTGTGAGGAGAGGTCCCGGTGTAGACTATGCTGGGGTTCTTGGCAGCTTTCGGCGTGGCAGCGGGGTTTTCGCCTTTTTCAACAAGGACTTCGACTTCTTTGCCTATAAAGTCCTTGAGTTTTTCGTGTGTGATTTTTGTTAGGAGTGAGTTGAGGGTATGCCAGCGCTTGAGTTTTTTTGCGCGCGGGACGTCGTCCGGGAGATTTTGTGCGGCGTAAGTTCCTTTGCGCGGAGAATATTGAGCAATGAAACAAAAGTCGAATCCGATTTTTTCATAGAGTTCGAGGGTATTTTTGAATTCTTTTTCGGTCTCTTGCGGGAAGCCAACAATAATGTCTGTCGTGATCGCGATGTCGGGGCGAGAAGCGCGGAGGGCATTTATGATTTCAATGTAGCGTTTCGTTGTGTATGGGCGGTTCATTCGTTTCAAGCAATTGTCATCGCCGGATTGGATCGGCAAGTGAATGTGCGGCATGAGGGTTTTTAGTTTGCCGTAGCTTGCAATGAGTTCGGGGCTGACGTCCTTTGGATGTGGCGAGGTGAAGCGCAGGCGCTTGAGGCCTTTTTCGTGAAGCTTGTCGAGTTTGTAGAGAAGTTGAACGAAAGGAGGGGGGTCTTTTCGGGCGTCTTTGGCGTCGATTTTCGTGTAATTGAAGAGCTTTGCTTTGCGGTCGATCGGCGAGAGACCATATGAGTCGACTGTTTGGCCGAGGAGCGTGATTTCTTTGCAGCCTTTTTCTACGAGTGTTTTTGCTTCTCCTAGGATTTCCTTGAGCGGACGGGAGACTTCCCTGCCGCGAGCGTACGGGACAATGCAATATGTGCAAAATTTGTCGCAGCCCGTGGAGATTGGGATGAAGGCTTTGAATTTTTCGGTGTAAGTTGGGGGGATATGAAAATAGTTTTGAGATTCCTTTTGTGTTTCAGTAGCAGTAATGTTTGTTTCGCCATTTTTCTGAAGTTTTGTCACGGAAATCCCCGGGGATTTTCGTGACTTTTTTGATTTTTTATTGTCTCGTATTTCATTTAAAAGTCGGTTGAGCTTCGGCAAATCTTCGATGCGGAATGCTATGTCGAGGTGAGGAAATCTTCTTATGTATTTATCTTGAAGATCTTTCGGTGTTTTTTGGGTGCTTGAGCGACGGACCATGCAGCCGGTGAGTGCGATTAATGGCTTTGGTTTGAGCCGAGCCGTGTCGCGCATTTTGCCGATGACACGGTCTTCACCTTTTTGGCGGACCGAGCAGGAGTTGAAAATCACGAGGTCGGCGGACGGCGTGGTTTGTGCGAGAGTTTGCGTGGCTTTTTTGAAGCCGAGCTTGTTTAAGTACGAGGAGATCCTCTCCGTGTCGGAGTAATTCATTTGGCAGCCGAAGGTGTGGATGAAGTAGGTTGGCATGGGGAAATAGCATCTTTAAAAAAGTGAAGACATGATAAATCTCTCCTGCCTTTAAGACAAGTAATGTTTAACACAAGGTTTCCGTTTTGGATTGTACTAAAGGATATAATTAGAATTTAAAATCCGGAATTTCTTGCCGCATCAGTTGTTCAACTTTAGCCCTTAAATCAGGGTTGCAGGGATCTTCTGCTAATGCTTGGCTTGCTAAAGCGAAAGCTTGCGTGCGCAAGTCAGTATCTTTAATGCTTTCAACGATAGCAAGCATAATCCAGCAAATATCATTTTTACAATCTGGCGGTATATCAGTAAAAAATACTTTGTGCAGGCGGCTGGCTATTGTTTTTTTTGCTTCATCGTTTAAATGAGGCAATATTACGGCAATAAATTTTCTAAATATGCCAATATTTAGCAATAAATGGTCGTTATCCATGAATAAATTTACGCAATCCACATCAATGGGTTCCCCATTTTTTAGTTTTAATAAAACATCATTAAATTCAGGCGTGTAATAGAGATGCGTGTTATCCGGACTAGACATGATGCTTCCTATTTGTTCTTCTATGTTTCTTTCATTCATAAATAAAAATTAAATTATTTTGCCCCTTGCTGCTGCCCAGGAGGTTGTCTGTAAATCCCTCTGGCTTGTCTAAATTCACGAATTGGTCTTAGATTGTCAAGCAAAGGCGTTATATCATCATAGCGAGGATCCAATGCTATGCGTTCCGAACCATATTTTAGACCTGTCGTGTAATCATTGTATTCGGCTGGTTTATGCGATAAAACACCGGTGAGTAAAATTTCGGCATTGGTTCCATATGAATTAATTTGTGGTGATGAAAATCCAATACCCCCTATCCACACCCTGCCCTGATAGTTGGCATTAGCTGTGTCCTCGCGGACGATTTCCCAATTTACAGCTCTTCCATTTAGGTAGCCGCGATATGTTTCAACTATAGTTTTAATTTTCCCAAACAAGTCATGGGTCCTTTTTACTGGTTGTTTAATAGGACCTCTTGAAAAATCTGGTATAAAACCGGGTGGATAATAATTATCCAAACTTCTAAAATAATCGGATGCGTTTGTGGCGCTTATTCCGCCTGGTTGATAACCTCTTTCCCTAAAACGCCAAAACAAATTTGATTCCGGTGCGACTTTTACTTCTGCATAAGGATCTGTTGCATCTCTGCCATAAGTATCAGTTTCAGCTAAAGATGGGTTGTTTTCATGAAAATATGTTTCCATGGGATTAAAATTTACATTAGTTATCCTGGCTGCTTCTTCTCTTATGTCTAGATAATCCGCAATTTCAGTGGCCACTTTTGTTTCATGCGTATAAGCTTCTTTAAAAAGACCTTTTTTATATACCGGACTAATTCTCCCTTGTTTGTCTGCTTGGTCTTTAGTACCTCTTGGAGATCTCCATCCTCCTTCGCTATGAGATTTATAAACAATACGAGGGAAAAGTTTTCCATCCCCAAAATCCACCATCATTACGCAACACAAACGACCATCTGGGACTCTTATTATTGGGCTAATATGGAATTTTGTTCCACCTATATTTATTGTTCCTTGAACTTTAAACATCCTTCCTCTTATTAATTGGTCAGTTAAGGCAAACTGTGGAGATTTCCTATATGCTTCCTGAATAATTTGATCACTATTTTCTATGATTTTTATTGGGCCGTCAGGATTCCATCTCAATAAATCTTTTTCGGTTATTTCCATTTCAGCTTTTGTACGGGCATCCGGCCCCACTTTTACTAATGTATATTTTCTGGGAGCAGGTTGTTTATCCATTACCATCCATCCTTTATCTTTCACGCCATCGCCGCCCATTATACCAACCAAATCCCCGCCTTCAAAATGGCGTTCGGGCATTGCTTCAGGAGTAACTATTTTAGGAGTAGAGCTGGGTTCAAGGCCAAACCACTTTCCCCAAAAAGCATGAAAGGCATCAGCGAGATACCCACCCTGCACCATCGGAATTAGTTGTTTGGCACGGTCAACCGACAAACCGCTCATTTCAGCTATCTTCTGTGCAAAAAGTTCACGTGCTTGAAGCGGATCAAGCCCTTCCGGCGGCTTCCAGCCATTCTCGTCAGAATGAAATAATTCATGCAAAGCGCGCAAAGCCTGCGGAGTAATTTCGCCTTCAGTGATTTCTTTATGCAAAACAGTAAAAAGAACCTCATCGTTTGTTTCTTCATATATTTCTTTATATTGTCTGCGCAAATCATCGGAAATGGTTGGAGTGGCTTCCAGCGGTATGGTACGGGGAGTTCTTTTTAGATATTCCAATACTTTCGGCCATTGTTCCAACGGGGTCAGCATTAACATTCCAAGCGCATCGGCAGAAAATGTAAAATGATGGTCTATCAATGCTTCTTCTAAAATTGCCTCATATCGTGCTCTGTATTCTTGTTCCAAATGCTTTAATTTTTCATATGCGTCTGGGCTTTCTCTTTCTAATGCTCTAAAAGCATCACGAATAGTGCGGGTGTACCCGCTGCTCCACGCCAACATGCCAGGTACCGACCATCTAGCCCTGAGAAGCGACTTCGGATCATCAAGATATGACGGATCTGTTAAATAAGCAGTAATTTCATCTCTTGTCCAATTTAATTGCTGTTGGAATTTGGCTTCCAAGTAACCTTCATAGTTGCCTTGTTCAAAATGGCTGTTTGCTTGTTGCCCCAACTGATGAAATCCATCCCTATACTGCATAAATTTATTCATGTAATGCGTCTCTTCGTGAGTTACAAATTTCTGGTATGCTGCCGGGTTTTCAGCGATGCTTTTTGGCACAAACGAAACATTCCCCATTAAGTCGTCCGAATTCATGCCGGCAATATTACTCATTAGAAATCGCTCTTGTGCTTCAGGGGTTAACGCCTCCCATGGTGCAATTTCTCGATCTATCAATCTTGCAAAATCACGATCATCCAAAACTATTATTATATGTGATGGCATTCTTTCACTCCCAATTCGAATTTCTGCGTCAAAATCCAATTTAACCGTTGGGTCAGTTGTACCAAGTTCATGTCTAAAAATATCATTTGCTATATTAAGTTTTTCTTGCGGATCAGCGGCAATTACTTCACGAAAACCAACAGCCTGCGCAATATGTTCGTTTTTCATTTTGTCTATTTTTGCTGCTATTAATTTTCGCTGACCTGCCGACAGTGGAATATCTTTTGTGACAGATTCAACTATTTCCTCTATGGACATTGATTGCCATTCCTCTAAAGATAATTGGGTTGTTCTGTGTAAAACAGCGGCCATACCTTCTATTTTTTGAAAACCAGGATATTTTTTTTCTATTTCAGCCTTTAAATCTGCTATGCTTCCAAATTTCTTTAACTGTCCATTGCCATCAAAGGCTATTAAAATTCCATCTGCAGATTGGCCTATAATATTGAAACCCAAGTTGGAACGGTCTGTATTTATCGCACGCGATCCATTAAATTCTTGTATAAATTGATCTACCTCTGAACCCGAAAGATTGGGGATTTCTGCTACTCTTGGGAACTTACTCCTCAAAAATTGCATGTCGTAATCGTCCAGACTTGATCCACTGTTTTCATTTTCTGTGCCGTCGGTTGTTTGCTGTAAAACTTGTTGGGTCATACCCTCTCTTGGATTTGTCGACGCAGGCCGAACAGCCACTGTTACCCCATCATATGTTGCCTCCACATGCCCC
>JBAZPI010000042.1:0-6947 GCA_041648305.1 Candidatus Altimarinota bacterium
TGCTTTACAATTCGCAAATCCAAAATTGGATCTTAGTGAAATTACCGTATTCGAAGATAAACTTGTATTTGATGAAAAAAATGATAATGGGGGTTGTGGCGGGGGTGGAGTGTGGCCAGTCCTAACATTTCCTTACAACGATGAGGATGCTTTGAGGATTTTAACAAACAACCGAGCCAAGAAAATTCGTGTTATTCCGGTGGATGTTTTGAGCGATTCGCGACTGAGAAATGTCATTAAAATGCTCGAGCAAGCCGGTATCAAGATCACAATCGGCAAAGGAAGAAAAGTTTCGTAAAAATTGACGCAATTAGGTTAGCCTGATACCGTCCCATTTTGGGCGCTTGAAAAGGGGAAATTTGCCCTAATGGAAGAGAACAATGTAAGGTTAAACTAGTTTAACCAACTTTTCAATGCCCAAAAAAATCCAATATGTAAGAAATGCGGTAGCTTCAAAACAATTAAAAAAGGTTCAAGAAGAGGTTTAAAAAGATACCAATGCAAAGACTGTTTCCAGTGGTTTTCAATCGATCACAGAAGAAAGGATAATTCAGTAATTGAAGATCACATCGATGGAAAACCAATAAGAAAAATAGCTGATAAAGAAAAGAAATCCAAATCAGCGATAAATAGAAAATTAGCAGAGCAGATTAAAAAACTCCCACACAATAATTCCATCACCAAAAGATGCTGCAACAGATTCTGTGGCATTCTGGTTGTAGACGGAAAATACATAAAGGTGAGAGGTTATGAAAAAGCCATCCCTCTTCTTTGGGGAATAGATTATTTGACCCACGATCTTCCTGTTTTTGATCTCGCTCCATCAGAAAACTATGAAAGTTGGTTGAAATATTTCGGCTATCTCAAAAGTATAAATTATCCGCTGCAAATAGTCATCTGTGATGACAATGAAAACATCAAAGTAACTGCAAAATATATTTTTCCAAATGTATTGATACAAACCTGTCAGAATCACTTTTTGGAAAACATAAGGCGAGATTTTCAGGTGCGCACGGAAGAAAAATACAGGGAATTTGTACTTGATCTAAAACGAGAGCTTTTTTCAAAAAAGATAACTCGCTCAGACTTCCAGCAAAGAGCTCTAAAATTGCTAAAGAAATACACGGGAAACGATGTGACGGTGAATTGTTTAATCAAGATAGAAAAGAATTTTGATGAACTCACGGCCGCAACGCTCGTTCCTAATGCGCCAAGAGACACAAATCTCATTGAACTATATAACTCTCATTTGCAGGCAAGATTGAAGTCTATAAAGGGCTTTAAATCATTTGCATCAGCGGAGAAATGGCTCAATGCCTATATCCTTAGAAGGAGATTTAGAAAATTCAGGGATTGTTCAAGAAAATTCCGCTACCTGAACGGCAAAACATCGATTTCACAGACATGCAGAAAAAACGACGATTTGCCGCTTCTCTTCGTATGACAAAGCGCCCAAAATGGGACGGTATCCGGGCACAACCTCTGGAGCCACCACTGGGAGTCGAACCCAGGACCTCTGCTTTACGAAAGCATTGCTCTACCAACTGAGCTATGGTGGCTTGCGCAAGAGGACGAAGTCCTAATTGCGCCCTTTCTATCCCTCCCCCCTCGGGGGAGGCTAGGAGGGGGTAGCCCTCTTTAGCGTCCTGCATTTTATCCGCAAACCGCCCCCAAAACAACAAAAAATCAGCAGGTCGCCGAGCCAGTGGCACTCCGGACGGAGGCGGGGACCGCGGCGTTCATCAGAGCGCCAAAGCGCCAGCGGCGCCATTATCGAAGCACCGACGGCATCAAGGGAGTTTTGCTCCTGCTCCCGATCCCAAAAAGTCTGGAAAGCCACGACTTCTTCCCGCCACCGGGCCTCAAAGAAGCAGCTTTACTCCTATTCATCCTGATCCTCATGAAATCCTTATTGTTATCGATCGTGATTAAAATCATGGCGGAAATAAGTTAATATGTGCGAATTAAACCTGTCACAACCCCTTGGACAACAAGTTCTTCCACTGGAACAATTTCCTGATCTGAATAACTGCTATTCTCAGCTCTCAAGAAAGCTCTGCCACCTTTCTTAACAAATCTTTTTAAAGTATTGCCCCCATCTATCAGGGCAACCACAATATCTCCATTTTTCGGCACAGCCTTCATGGAAGCTATCACCAAATCCCCTTCGAAAATCCCGGCATCAATCATGCTCTCCCCGGTAACTCTTACCATAAATGACTCCTTTAAATCCCGAACCAACCCGCCCTCTATTCCAATCCACTCATCAACATACTCTTCGGTCAAAACAGGTCCGCCCGCGGGAATCATCCCCACCAAAGGAACCTGAACAACGCTACTCGACAACTGCTCACGGACGCGATCAAGTAAAGCTATCCCGCGCGCGGTATCGTCTTTTTTGATATAACCCTTTGTCTCCAATCCCTTCAGATGCTTCAAAATGCTGTTGTCGCTGCTAACTTTGAAATGTTCGCGCATTTCCCTGAGCGTAGGGGACCGGCCGTTAGCCATCTGGTACTTCTCAATGAACTTAAGAACAGCCTGCTGTTTGTCCGTTAATGTGTCCATAATATTGGGGTAAGTAAATACTCACCCATAATATAAGTGAGCACGTACTCACCGTCAAGCACTTCTCGTCGCAAAGTGCCGAAAATCACTTTTCAAATTCGAAAATTAAAGCCTGCCTCAGTCTCGTAACCATGGCAAGAGGCCTTAAAACAAAGTTTTTTACCCCTGAATTAAATCTTCTGACATGTTCATTGTATTCTTTTGCTCGATTCTCAATATCGCTGTTTACATTTTCAATCTCTTTTCTAATCTCCAAAAAATAAGTGTTTTTACTGGCTTTATCGTGCTCTTCTCCAAACCAAATCAAATCTCCCAACGCCTTGCTGTAATCATATTCTTTCTCCGTTTTCTCACCCGACGCAAAATAAATCCGTCTTGCCTGATCCCTCGACGAAATAACCTTTTCAACATACGCGCCCAAGTCGGCAGAACCTAAAGCATCACCCCTTATAATCTCCACCAAAATAGGAGCAAGGTCATGTCTATTTCTGATTTTTTCATCCACGAATTCCCAACCCCCGTCCACCCCCTTCTTCAAAAACTTCAGATGCCTAACCCCAACGGCAATCCACAAAGCAAATAAAAAAACCAAAGCCCCACCAATAATAAAATACGTATTATCCATGGCCAGATTTTACATACACACGCGCAATCCTACAACGTTTTTTCAACGTCGGCCTGCGGTAGTATCAGCTCGTTATATGAAGGAACACGATATGTAGGCGGCAAAACCTTAACCTTCACGACCTCAGTTTTAGACTTAACGACCTCGCCTATGATTTTCTTATAAGCATCCTCGACTTGCTGTCTCTCCAATCTAATCATTTCTTCCGACTTTTCCCTGGAAAAAGATCTATGATCCCTGAATTCTTCTTCTCTTAAACTTTCAATTTGTCCACGCAAATCAGTATCTCTCTTAATCCTGGACAAGCACCTGAAATGGAAATTTACATTGGGAACATACGGCAAAAGCCTCGAAGCGTTATTGGAAGCCAAAGTAATAACCAATTCCCCATACCGTAGTAAATTTTTCAAGATCCCGTCTTGTGATTTCTTTACATCCTGAATTTTCGCGATATCCAGAACTTCATGTGAATCCTGCAAAAATAGTGTTTTATTATGGACGATAACGCGTGAATCCGTGAAAATAACGATATTCAAAAAGTGCGCGAATAACCTCGAGAAAATTTTATGCAGATAAACCGTCATCAGAACCAGTACGCCAGCATACAAAATGCCAATTCCCACATTCCCCCTCACCAATCCGGCAAATTTTCCGAAACTCAATATAAAAACGGACACTATTAGTGTCAGTAGAGCCCAAAGACCAATGTGCGGCAGTGCTGCAATCCAATGCTTTCTGCAAAAACAAATAACTTCTTCGTGAGTTTGCTGTCCCTTAAAATGTTTGTCGCGATTCCCGTCCGTGTCCGGGCGCTCCTCCAGCTCCGGCTCCGGCTTCAACGTAGCCTCCAACTCAGCTTTCGATACCGCCTTCTGCTCAGCCTTAGCGGCCGCCTGAGCGGCGCGTTTCTTTTGCCCTATTGGTAAAATTAATCCTATCATTGGTGTCGTTTACAGATAATAAAAAGTTAGCCAAGTAAAAAGAACGGCCTGCGTGAGCACGCTTAAAACGTACAAAGTATTTACATATCCAAGCTTAATGAATCCAAAAAGCCACGTGTATTTTGATTCGGGTAGCTGATGTTTTTTTGCATAGTTCAAAAGCCTTATTTGCACGACTACTGCAAACACTATAGAACCCAGCATAAGCAACACAACTAGCAATTTTACAACAAGCATAACTCAACTTGTTAAGATCAATCGCTCGCCGGCCAAACCGCGACCAAGCCAGCCATCAGCCGGCCATCAGTCGGCCACATAGTCGGCCACATAGTCGACCAAAAATTTGGGTCACCGAACCAAAATTTCAATGAACTTAAGAAATAAATTTGCCTTTAGACGCCCTTGCCCTTGTGGTTACCAATGATAGGTCATAAGCTGCTTTTTGTCAAATTTCATCGGCCTCTAGGGAACCGTGGGAGGCCAGGAACTTGCCAAGAGATCGCAGAGAACTGCGGCCTTGCGTCTTTGGGCCGCAATTAACCAGTTCCAATCGCAACGGCTTTGTATTCCCGTACCTTTCTATCAACCAGGTTGTTTTCATCCCACCACGGTGCCTCGCTGCGCAGCCTCCAGAGTCGTGGCAGGTCACTTTCGTTCTCGATCAGTCCGGCGTGCGCGAGATCGTGGTGATGTTTGCAGAGCGGAACGATTATCGCAGAGTCATGCTCCTTATGCAGAGCGTAGCGTTTTGTGTGGTGACGGTGGGTCGCGGGCTTGTTGCAGCCCGGAAAGGCACAGCAGCCATGATATTGTTTTTCGATCTCTCTATCAATCTGCGTGGAGATATGCCGACTGTTAGCCTTTTGGCCTTTGGTTTGCGACGCAGTTTTAGTCTTCTCCACTGATCGAGTCGCAATTTGTTCCGAATCGCTCTCAAGCTCGTCAAGCATGGCTTTAAGAAGCTGATTATACGTGAGCGGTTCCTTCCTTTGTTTTTCTAGCTTTTGTTTAAATTTCTCGAGCCTGAATTTTGTTTCCAAGTCGAGTTTGAAAGTTAAATTTTCACGCTCATTGTTGGGACTGTCGCTGTACTCATTCAACGGCTCAAAAACAGCATTTTCTGCATATTTTTCAGGTTGAGAACTTTCCCATGGGAAAGTATTAACATTTAACAAATTTTGTTGTGAAATCATATTTGGATCCGGATTTTGAGTAGAAATTACAGTCGCAAACAGCTCTCGAGTAGCCCTATCTTCTTTTTTAGATTTTTCTTCGTTTTTCTCTCTCCAATATTTTGCAAAAATCTCCAATGCCCCCTTGGTCAATGTTTTTGTTTTTTCAGCCCAGAAGTCATCAGTTTCAGGTGTAGCTATACTTGCAACAACTCGAAGTTTACTCCAGCCGCAATCAGCCAAAAGCCCTCTTAATACAGGTTTATTTTCGAGAGCGGCACACAAGCTTAAAACTTGATAAACAGTGTTTCGATTCATCCCCGCATACTTCGCGGCAAATTCGTAAATGGAGCAGCAACCTCGCCGCTTATACAGGTGGCGTTTCTCGACTTCAGGCAAAAGATCAGCGAATTTTCGCATCCAAAGACGGGCGTTTGAACCATATTTTTTGCATAGATTGATCAATTTGCGATCGGAAAGTTCTGTCACATTTTGAGTTGTTGCAGTTGTTGCGAGAAGATTGGTATTTGTTTCCATATTTTTAAAGTTAGAAAATAAAAGATTTGCAGCTGGGCTAGGTCGGGCTGAAACTAGGCCGGGCCGTGGTCGTGACTGGGCCTGGCGGCTGGGCCGGGCCGAGCCGGGCCGAAACCGAGGCCGGGGCGGGCTTGGCCGAGCCGATTTAGCAAGCCGCCTAACGAATCAATTTTGAAATGGACCTTTAAAGTGTTTTCACTCCCCCCTTTACGCTCCAATTCTATACTAAAAATCGCTCGATTAACAGGTCAAATAGGTGAAATTGAGCTGACAAAACATAGGAAAGATTGCGCGGTGAGTAAATACTCACCCCCCCTGCTGGGTGACTCACCTCTTCGTTGGGCGTTCACCTTTGTGTGTGCCTACCTCATGGTGCCGTGTTCACCTGCACATGCGGAAACTTAGCCCATGAATTTACTAAACAATTTTCGCCAAATCTAAAGCCATTATCCCGACCCTAGTCATCAAATTTCCACAATCGCATCCACAACCCTAGAAGCGGCCTTCTTTAATTCCCTGCCTTCTCCCTTAAACTCGCTATCAAAAGCCAATTCAATCGCTCTCAAAAATTGCTCGCCCGTAACCTCCCCATACAAAACCTGCCAACCATACTCCTCGGCGCATACGCGCGCATTGACGATCTGATCTCCGCGACTCGCAGCCAACCCCAAAGGAATAATGACCGCTTTTTTCTCCAACGCTGCAATCTCAGCCAAACTATTTGCCCCGCCACGACTCACCACCATCGAAGAAGCTGCGTAAACGTCCTTTAGCTCATCAAACAACAGATCAAACTGCTTATACGAAGGCTTCTTTAATCCAAATTTAACATTCCCTTTCCCGGTAATATGGACAATTTGCCATTTCTTAAGCAATTCATCTAAATTCCCCCAAACAAGCTCGTTTATTTGACGAGCCCCCTGACTTCCTCCCATCACAAGAACAACAGGTTTAAATCTATTAAATCCGCACAATTTCAAGCCCTTCCCCTCGTCACCTTTCATAATCCAGCTTCTAACCGGATTCCCGACCACTTCAACCCGCCCCCCAGCCGCCCCGCACCCCTCACCCGTCGTGTGAGCCCCAGCCCTCGCGCGAGCCCCA
>JBAZPI010000043.1:0-6910 GCA_041648305.1 Candidatus Altimarinota bacterium
ACATAGTCGACGGGGACAGTGCACTAGAGCTCGTGAAGGAATTTCGCGAGCCGACAGCGGTTTTCGTGAAGCATAATAATCCATGTGGAGTTGCTAGTCGGCCGGATTCTTCCGGCGGGATAGAGAAGGCGTTCATTGACGCGCACAAGGCGGATGTTTTGTCTGCTTTTGGATGCGTTGTGGCGGTAAATCGAGAATTCACCGCGCCCATGGTCGACTATATGAAAGAGAGCAAAATGTTTATGGAGATGATTATTGCGCCTTCTTATACGAAGGAGGCGTTGAAGAGACTTGAGACCCGTGAGAATTTGCGGATTTTGCGTGTTGGGGATTTCAAACTCGACATGAGAAAGACCGATATAAAGAAAGTTTCCGGCGGTATTTTGATTCAGACAAAAGATACGTATGAATTGAAGCCTTCCGACCTCAAAGTTGTGACCAAGATTGCGCCTACGAAAGAACAAATTGCCGACATGATTTTTGCGACAAAAGTTGTTAAGAGAGTTGTTTCAAATTCAGTTGTTATGGCTCACGACTTGACGACTGTTGGGGTTGGGGCCGGACAGATGTCGAGAGTTGATAGTGTGTTTATTGCAGGGCATAAGGCGGGAGCCAAAGCTAAAGGCGCGGTGCTATCATCAGACGCATTTTTCCCATTCCCGGATGGAATTGAGCAGGCCGCTTCGTATGGTATTACTGCAATTATTCAGCCGGGAGGGTCGGTTAGAGACAAGGAGGTGATTGCGTGCGCGGATGAGTTGGGGCTTGCGATGGTGTTTAGCGGGAGGAGGTATTTTAAGCACTAACCATGAATATTTTCGATTCAGTCGTTTTAGGCGCCGTGCAAGGCATTACCGAGTTTCTGCCAATTTCATCGAGCGGACATTTGGTTCTGGCTGAGTCCATGCTTGGTTTAAAAGTCGAAGCGTTGAAAAGCTTTGATGTCGCGGTGCATGTCGGGACTTTGGTGGCGATTTTGATTTATTTTTGGAAGGATTTTATTGGCATGATTACCTTTAGAAAGGGTTTTCGTTTGATGGTTCTTTATATTGTTGTCGGGATGATTCCAGCTGTTTTGGCCGGAGTGATGCTTGAGGACTGGATTGATTCTGTTTTTAGAGGAGCGTGGATGGTTGGATTGATGATGATGATTACGGGTGTCGTGTTTTTGGCTGGGGAAGGGGTTGGGAAAATTTTGAGGTCTGTTGGCGGAGAGACAAATTTGAATTGGTGGAGAGTTTTGATAATTGGATTTGCTCAGGCTGTCGCTTTGATCCCGGGGATTTCCAGATCGGGGTCGACGATCGTTGCCGGGCTGTTTCAGGGTATTGAGAGAGAGAAGGCTGCTCGTTTTTCGTTTTTGCTTGGGGCGCCTGCGATTGCCGGGGCTGGAATTTGGACGGCGTTGAAGGGCGATTTGGCAAGTGGCTTGGGAGGTGGGCTGGGGAGCGGGCTTGGAGAGGTTGACGTTTTGCCTGCGCTGACCGGCGGAGTGATCGCTGCAGTTGTTGGATTTTTTGCTATTTGGGCAATGATGAAGTTTTTGAAGAAGCATTCGCTCCTTATCTTCGCCATTTATCTTCTTGTTATTGGAAGCGTCGCCATAATCCTTTAGAGGGTTGAAAAACATGCTTGCTACTGCAATTTGCATGCTTTGGCTAAAAAATTTTTCACGGCTCCTTGCTGTATCTTCTTCTGATACAACTTCGTCGCCGGTTCAAAATTTTCGCTCAAAGTATGCAAATTTCGTGACGGAACCATGTTTTTCAACCCTCCTTTTATAAAAACCTTCAAAATAGCTGGACAAAACTTGAAAGGTGTTGTATGTTTGTCAAAAGACCTAATACAACAAATGGCGGATTTTAAAAAATACAAAATAGCGACACTAGGAAGCCACACGGCGCTGCAAATTCTCAAAGGCGCAAAAGATGAGGGCTTCGAAACAATCTGTATTTGTCAAAAAGGACAGAAGCGTCCGTATGAGAGCTATAATGTTGCGGACAAGTACATTGAAGTGGAGAAGTTTGAGGATTACTTCGAAATTGAACCTCAATTGATCAAAGAAAATGCGATTGTGATCCCCCACGGATCGTTCGTCAGTTATTTGGGTTTTGCGAATGTGAAAAAGATTAAGGCAATGCATTATGGAAATCGCGATATCATCGAATGGGAATCTGATCGTGAAAAAGAACGCAGATGGCTCCTGGATGCGGGACTTAAAATGCCAATGATTTTTGAGAGACCCGAGGATATCGACAGAGCGGTGATTATTAAATTTCACGGAGCCGGCGGAGGCAAGGGATATTTCATTGCAAATAACGCTGATGAATTTTACAAGAGAATGAAAGGGCATCCGGACGCCGGCAAGAGATTTGTCATTCAGGAATATATCGTTGGGGTTCCGGTTTATTCTCATTATTTTTATTCTCCTTTGAGTGGCGAGCTTGAGGTCATGAGCTTTGACAAAAGATATGAGTCAAACGCTGATTCTGTTGGGCGAATTGCCGCTACAGATCAGGTTGATGTTGGTATTCGCACTACATATACGATTACGGGGAATGTTCCGATCGTTGTCAGAGAATCTTTGTTGCCAAAGATATTCGAGATGGGTGAGAGGGTTGTTGAGGCTTCGAAAAAGATTGTCGATAGAGGAATGTGGGGGCCGTTCTGTTTAGAGGCCGTTATTGATCCGAATTTGAATTTTTATACATTTGAAATTTCGGCTCGCATAGTTGCAGGCACCAATCCGTACATTAACGGTTCTCCTTATACTTGGCTCCGCTACAATGAGCCGATGAGCACAGGACGAAGGTTGGCGAGGGACATCAAGGAAGCGATAGAAAAAGACGAGTTGGAGAAGGTGTTGGGGTAGTGTAGAATGGGGGGCGATAAATTTATGATCACTCAAAAAGATATTAAGGAAATTCTGAAAAAATATGACCCGTCGCGATTGACGATCGGGGTTCTTGGCGGGCATAGCGCTCTGGATGTTTGTGAAGGGGCGAAAAAGTTCGGCTTTAAAACTGTTTGCGTGGTTCAAAAAGGGCGCGGAGAGACTTATTCTAAGTATTATAAGACGCGCAAGGATGTTAATTCTCTGAGAGACGATGGGACAGTCGGATGTATTGATGAAATTATTGAAGTTGAGAAGTTTGCGGACGTGGTTAACGATGATGTGCAAGAAAAGTTGTGCGCAATGAACACTATCTTCATCCACAATAGATATTTTTGGGTTTATTTTGATTTCAAGGACATCGAAAATAAGTTTAGAGTTCCGATTTATGGGACTCGCGGTTTGGTTAAACTTGAGGAACGCGACCAGCCGAACAATCAGTATGTCTTACTGGAAAAGGCCGGGATAAAAATTCCGAAGATTGTGCGAGGCGGCCAAGAAAAACTTTCTGAGGGCGAGACTCGTAAGCGACTTGAGGAGCATTTTGAAGAAGGCTCGGGCTCCGGCGGCAGAGCTGGCTCGAGTGGGGCTGGTGGCGGGCCACTTCTAGTGAAAGTCAATGAAGCGATTCGGGGTTACGAAAGAGCATTTTTTGTTATCACAAAAGCGACTGATTATTTCGAAAAAGGGAAGGCGATGATAAAAGGCGGCTTGGTCCGCGAGGCAGACTTGGCTCGAGCTGTGATCGAAGAATTCATTATTGGGGCGCAGGTAAATTTCAATTATTTTTATTCGAATTTAGACGATGAATTGGAGTTGATGGGGACTGACACTCGAAGGCAAACAAGTTTGGACGGGTTCTTACGATTGGATGCCAGGGTGCAAGAATCGCTTTTGGAAGCCGGTTACAAACCATCGATGATTGAGACGGGGCATATCGCTTGTACGACGAAAGAGTCTATTTTGGAGAAGGCTTTTGCGGCTGGAGAGAAATTCGTTGCTCTGCTGAAGAAAGAGACACCGCCCGGAATTATCGGACCTTTCGCTCTGCAAGGAGCGATTGCTTCGTATGACGGCCGTGAAGAATTTGTTGTTTTTGACGTTTCAATGAGAATTCCGGGGTCGCCAGGAACACGATTTACTCCTGCGACAATTTATAAGTACGGCCGAGGCGTAAGCTATGGCGAGAGAATTGCGATGGAGATAAAGAAAGCTAAAGATGTAGGGAGGTTGGAAGAGATTCTGACGTAAAATCTTATGAAAAAATATGACCTTCATGTTCATACCTATCATTCAAAGTGCAGTACCGCCAAGCCTGCTAAGATTTTGAAGCGGGCTGCGAAGCTTGGTTTGAATGGGATTGCGATTACCGATCACAATCAGGTTGGTGGCGCGATTGAGACCGCGAAGTTGGCGCGTGAGTATGTTGAGAGAGGGCTTTTGGCTCGCGATTTCGAAGTAATTATCGGCGAAGAAGTGATGACCGATCAATGCGAGGTGCTTGTTTATTATGTGAGAGAAAAAATTAAGCCGGGCCGTTATGAAGATGTGATCCGTGAGGTCCGAAAGCAGGGGGCAATTTGTTCGGTCGCGCACCCGTTTTCAGGAGGCAGACGGGCGCATATTGATCCTGAGTTTTTCAGAAATTTGCCGCGCGAGTTGTTGCCGGACGCGATGGAAACTTTTAACGGGAGGATTATTTTTGATAGTGCGAATAAAAAGGCCGCGGCATTAGCGAGGGGGCTTGGGCTCGCCGAGACAGGCGGGTCTGATGGGCATTTCGCGTTTGAAGTGGGGGGGGGACAAACTTGTTTTGATGGAGATTTTGAGACGAATTTACTGCAGAAAAACACTTTCGTTTTTGGTAAATTGAAGTTTCAAATATTCAAGAGATTGCTTTCTGGTTTAGTTAAAATGTGGTAATAATTGTTCCATGCAAACTTTGATTGTAAGGAAAATCACGAAATCTTTTTTTGAGGCGATTGCGATGCCGTTCGTGAAACTGAAAGTCTCTCCGAATTTATTGTCATTGATTGGGCTTTTGACCGTGGTTGGGGTTGTTTTCTTTTTGCAGAGCGGTCAGTACTATTTGGCGGCAGCGTTCGTGTTTTTAAACGGTTTTTTTGATGCCATCGATGGTTCGGTTGCGCGACTTCGAGGCATTTCTTCGGAGATCGGAGAGTTGCTGGATAGGACAATAGACAAGGTTAGTGACGTAGCGATTATTGGCTCTATTATAGTTTTGGATTTGGTGGATTTGAGGCTTGGACTTTTTACACTTTGTACAATTTCGGTCGCGACTTTGATTTCGGCGAATATCGAGGCCGTATTGAAGAGACGGGTGAGCTCCGCGTTTTCATTAAGGTTTTTAAGATTTATTGTTATGGTTGTTTTTATGGCTGCTAACGAGTTTACTTACATGTTTATTGTGCTGGCTGCTATTGCGACCTACTCAATAATTTTTAGGCTAATTAACGCAATCAGATGACAACCCCGTATTTTCTGACAATCATTTTTATCGTAGTTGTATGCGTCATTATTTACGTATTGATTGATAGACGAGTTGATTTCAGAAAGTGCAGATTGTTCAAAGACAGAATTCTGCTTCCTATAACAAAGTTTATTAGCGGCCTCGGTCTTTCGTCTGCATTTTTCAGTGTGACATCTCTGACGTTTGGGATTTTTGCCGCAATTTCGTATTATTTTTCTTTTAAGTATTTTCTTATATTTATTTCTATTGGTACGTTATGCGATATATTTGACGGTTCCGTTGCTAGATTTACCCATACAGACTCGCAGGTTGGACGTTTCATGGATTACACTTTTGACAGGACTGTCATGCTTTGTGTTTCAATTGCTGTTTTGTTATCGATTAAAGATCCGGCTTGGTATTACATTGCCCTTCCGATTTACAAATTTGTGCCGAATACAATTTTCTTATTGAATAGAAATAAATTTAAATTTTTGCCACTGGTTCCAACGATGTATCTTTATTATATTCTCCTTATTTTTGATACGGAAATCGCGACGGTTGGAGCGTTGATTGTGCTGGTTTTGAATACGGCTCAAATTATTTATAGAGCTTTGAAATTCAGGAGAGAAGAATAGTCTCCAGCCCTGTTTCGTAGTCCGTGAGACGGAGGCCTAGGCTTTCTTCGGTCTTTTTTGTATCAAGGTCGACTTCTTCGACTATTCTTTTGAATGTCAGATCGTTCCACGCGGCGTTTTTAATGAAGATTTTCAAAAATTTTGCGAGGCCGACGAGTAAAGGGAGCGGGATATGGATCAGAATTTTTCGTTTTTTCAGTATTCCTTGAATGATTTTGACGAAATCGTCGTATTTGATCGGGACGGGGCCGCCGAGGTCGAATGTTTCTACCTGGTGATTCCGAGAGTCGGCTTCGTATTCAATGCTTGCGATGATCGCGTCTACAACGTCGCCGATGAAGGCGGGTTGAATTTTGTTTTTGCCGTTTCCGACGATGAATGTGAGAAATGGGATTTTTGTGATTGACGCTAAAAGTTTTCCGAAGGCGTATCCCCCTTTGCCATAGATCATGGTTGGACGAAGAAGGATCAGATTGAGATTTGAGGAGTTACCAGCTTCGTTTTTGTAAATTTCTTTATATATTTCGTCGGCTTCTTTTTTTGCTTTGCCATAATTGTCCAAATTTTTTCTATATCCGGCGAAAGAACTCAGGGCAATTATTTTGGGAACAGCGTTTTTTCGCGCCGCTTTGATGATGTTTTTTGCGCCCTCGACTATGATCTGACGATTGATTTCCAAGTTTTGTGTGTTTGGAACCGCAAGGTTGATGATGATGTCTTTGTTTTTTGAAGCGTTTATGACGTCGTCGAGGTTTGTTATGTCGCCGTACACAAGAGCGGCTGAGGCGAGGTGTGAAATGTTGCTTGTTTTGCGCACCAGACAAGTGATGTCATATTCTTCGCGTTCGCGCAGACGAAGAGAGCGCAGACGAAGCTCCTCCAGGCGTTTTATCAAGTGCCTGCCTACAA
>JBAZPI010000044.1:0-6805 GCA_041648305.1 Candidatus Altimarinota bacterium
GTGGGGATCCTTGGTACAAGAATTATGTTACCGTGTTGAGTGAGAATGGTGCGATCCCGACTTCAATTTCCGGATTTGGGGCAAATTTGACCAGGGGAGAGATGGCGGAAATTATTTATCGATTAGAAGCTGATGTTAAAGATAAACCTTCAAGCACCTACACGCTTTTGAGCGAGCCTGAAATAAATGCGACTCTTCAAATAACCTCTCCTGCGAATGATGCGGTTTTGTATGAGCAGCCTTTTTATATTACCGGCAATACTTCCAGCAATTGTTCGAAAATAGAAGTTACAGCGGATAATGCTGCTTTTGGGCTTCACGATTTCTATACGCTTCAGAATTACGAATTAGGTGATAAGACGTTTAAGTATGGAGTTTCGCATGATTGGGGCAATTTGGAAGTTGGAGAAAATGGATATTATATTACGGCTTATTGTGCCGGAGCGATTCCGCAGGAGCATCTTACTATTTACTACGAAGACGAGTCCGCAGTCGAGATGGGGAAGCCTGTGATTTATTTGTATCCCGAGCGCGAAACGGAAGTTTACGTGATGCCTAAGCCTGAAAATGGCGTGACGGTTTCTGAGCCTGCGTTGGGAAATGGTTGGAGAGTTATGGCTTCGCCTGATGGAGCGCTTGTGAATTTGGAGGATGGTTCGAGATGGGAGTATTTATTCTGGGAAGGTTTTTCTAATTTGAAAGCGCCCGCGGAAGGTTTTGTGGTTGCGAAAAGTGGGTTGAGCAGGTTTTTTGATACGAAGTTGAGCTATCTTGGGCTCCATGCCAATGAGATCGCGGATTTCAAAGAGTTTTGGTTGGAGCAGTTGAGTGAAGAAGGTTATTACGTGATTTCGTTCGTTGATCAGAGCGAGTTGGACGAGCACGCGCCTTTGATTGTTGAGCCTGCGCCGGATACGTCGATCAGAGTGTTTTTTGATTACAAAGTTGTTGATAAGCCTGTGCGTGTGAAAACGCAGGTGCTTGAAAAAGGGGCGAGTCGGGACGGATTTACCTTGGTTGAATGGGGAGGAGCATTGTATTAAAAATCGTGGTTTTAGGTTGTGTTGTTATTGGGGCCTGCGCATGCGGGCCCCGGTTTGAAGGCGCTGAGGTCGGCGTTGCGGATGAGGTTGTCGTGGCGGTCGGCGATCCCGTGCTTTACCAAGTCGATTATTCCTCGGACGCTATGTGGGAACGGTACTTGAGCGAGGAGGGTTCGTATAAAATTCCGGATGGAGTTTTTGGGGCGGTTTTGCCGCATCACTTGATTACTGCGCTTGAGCTGACGAGGTTTTATCGCGGGCTTTCAGAGGTTGTTGATCCGCGGGTGATTGTAATTTTGTCGCCGAATCATTACGAGGCCGGGGAGGCTAACGTGCAGACTTGCAATTGTTCGTATAAAACTTTTGATGGTGCTGATTTGCGAACTTCGAGCGATGATTTGGGGCGTCTTCTCGGGTCGAGTTTGGTCGCTGGCACGGTTGCTATGGAGAATGAGAATTTTAAAATTGAGCATGGGATTTATGCGCACGCGAATTTCATAAAAAGATTTTTTCCTGAGGCGGAGATTTTGCCTTTGATAATTAAAAAAGAAACGCCGCGTGAAGAGCTGGATCGGTTGGTGGGATTTTTTGAAGCTGAGTTTGGCGGTGGTGCTGGTGGGTCGGGTGGCGAAGACGTGTTTTTTGTCGCGAGTGTGGATTTTGCGCATTATATGACGAAGGAGGTTTCGGATGGATATGATGAAGTTTCTTTGGCGGCGATACGGGATTTTGATTATGAGACTTTTTCCGAGATTGAGTTGGATTCGCCGGGTTCGATTTATGTTTTGTCGAAACTTGCGAAAAGGAATGGTGCGGGGCAGGTTGATTTGATTGCGCACACGAATAGCCAGGATTATTTTTATTATAAGGATTTGGACGAGACGACGAGTCATTTGTATATTACGTTTTCGAAGGGGATGTGATAACCTTTTGTCATGCTTACGCTACTAATTTCGTCTCTCTACTTCATTCTCCCGGCATATGTTGCGAATATGATGCCGGTTTTTGCGGGGAAAATTCGGCTTGGCAAACGTGCAGGTGGTGGTTCGCGAGTTTTGCCCGGCGGTGAGCCGATCAGCGAGAGGTGGTTTGGGGCGCACAAAACTTGGAGGGGGTTTTATGCGGGATTTTTGGGGGCGTTGGTTGTGATTATTGTGCAGGCGGTACTGCAAAAGTATGGAATTTTCGAGGAGTATAGAGTTTTGAATTATTTGGGTGGGGCGAGCTGGGCGGGAGCTTCCGACTGGGTGGGAGCTGCAATGGTTAAGGTGGTGATTCTTGGCTACGCAGCGCTGTTTGGGCTTGGAGCGATTTTCGGGGATTTGGTGAAGTCGTTTTTGAAGAGAAGGCTTGGAATAAAGCCCGGAGCGCCGTGGTTTCCGCTCGACCAACTGGATTTTGTGATTGGTGCAATGTTGTTTTTGTGGCTGTTTGTGGAGTTGCCGGGGCAGGTGGTCGCGATTGTCTTAGTAGTGACGCCCGTGCTACATTTTTTGGTGAATGTTATTGGGTATGTGCTTGGGCTGAAGAAGGTGTGGTGGTAGAGGGGGCGGTGCGTACGCAGTAAAGACAAGGAGCGTTATGGAAAATATTTTAAAAAAAGTGAATAAGAAAGAAGCTATCTCGTGGGCTTTTTATGATTTTGCAAATTCCGCCTACACTCTTCTCATTTTAAGTTTCGTTTTCCCGATTTTCTTCAGAGATGTAATCGCCGGTGGAACAAACGGGGATTTTTGGTGGGGACTTATCATAAGCATCTCTATTCTCTTGGGCGGTCTCGCGAGCCCAATCATCGGAGCGATCGCGGATCATGACACAAGAAGAAAAAGAAAATTCGTGTTTTTCGGCGTCCTATCAATGATCGGAACGGCTGCTCTTTATTTCACCGGCCAGAACACCCTGCTTTTCGCGTCTTTAATTTTCATCGTAACAAATCTCTGTTTTGAAATAGCTATAACTCTTTACGATTCTTTCTTGCTCCATGTTTCGACGGAGGAAACATCCGGAAGAATTTCGGGATTAGGATGGGGGCTTGGCTATCTTGGAGGAATAATTTCCATGCTGGCGCTCCGACCGCTCTACGAAGCGGGATTCGCAAATGAAGCTATGTATAAATTAACCTTCCCGCTCACTGCTCTGTTCTTTTTTATCTTCGCGTTGCCCGCGTTTCTTTTTATAAAAGAACATAAAAAGATTACTCAAAAAGAAAAATTAACGAGCCTTGTAAAAACGGGCATATCAAATACGTTGCGTACAATAAAAGATATTAGGCGGCATAAACAAATAGCGTGGTTTTTGGCCGGCTTCTATGTCCTTAACGACGCGTTAGTTACCATTTTTGCATTCGTTCCAATATATGGGAAAGTGACGCTTGGAATGACCATTTCTGAGATTATGGTTCTTCTGTTGGTTGTTCAGTTGATAGGCTTCCCGTCAGCGGTATTTTTCGGATGGCTGAGCGATAAAAAGGGCTCAAAAAAAATACTGCTAACAACAATATTTTTGTGGGGAATAATTGTGCTGGGGATTTCTTTCGCCACCACGAAACTTGTCTTTTATATCATGGCGATTCTCGTTGGACTTGTTATCGGCTCAAGTCAAGCGATCGCGAGATCGTGGTTCAGCAAAATCATACCAAAGGAAAAAATGTGTGAATTTTTTGGCTTCAATGGATTCGCCAGCAAAGTTGCTGCAACGACCGGTCCGCTTCTTTTTGGGATTATTTCATCTGTCACATCGAATCAACGTATAGCGATGGGAACGTTGATTGTTTATTTCATAGTCTCCTTTTTGATTTTCGCGAGAATTGAGGAGCGGGGCGACGTGGACGAATTAGCGGTTGCTACAAGTTGAGTCCGTTGTTTTTTTCAGAGGTGGGTTGTACTATGACTGTGGTTTAAACTTGTTAATATTTACAAAAAATCTATGAAGAAAATTTTATTCACTCTGGGTCTAGGTATTTTTTTTGCAGCAGCTCACGTTTCTTTTGCGGGTAGTTATGTCGATGTTGGATTGACTGATAAGTATGAGCCTGGAATTAAGTTTGTTACTCAAGAGGGTATTGTGTCAGGCTATGAAGATGGTAGTTATAAACCGGATAGTTTGTTAAATCGAGCTGAATTATCTAAAATTTTAGCAGAGGCCTTCTATACGGTTTCTGGAGATTTTGAAGATTATGATGATCAATGCTTTAGTGACGTTGCTCCAGGAGCGTGGTATACGAAATATGTGTGTTTTCTGAAAATTAACGGAGTTGTAAGTGGATATTCTGATGGGACTTTCCGCCCCGGACAGCCTATAAATTTAGTTGAGACCCTCAAGATGGTACTTGATATTTTTGAAGTGGAGTATAAAAAAGTAGATCCTTGGTATCAAGACATCGTTAAGAAGGCTGTTTCCGGGAATTTTATATCTTTGGACTTCACTTCTTTTGGTCAAAACGTTACCAGGGGGCAAATGGCGGATATTGTTGCCAGGGTAATGAAATATATGCAATATAATGTTGATAACAATTACAGCGCCTTGGATGATTATTTAGGTTTTTTGAAGGACTATAAGGTGACTTATGAAACCTTGGAGGATGGAGAAAATGTTGAAAAAGAGGCTAGGGATTTTGATAGAACGGATGATGCGGTTGCTATCCAATTCGAGGTCGTGAGTGATTCTTCTAAATATCAGATTGCGGTATATTCTTACGATGCGGTTGAAGATGAAGAAGTTAGTTGTTCTCAAGGTTATTATTCGGGAAATTTTGTGTTATCGATGATTAGCGTTGATAAAAAAGGTGTCCGTGATCAAATTTTGAATGAGGTAGATTTGGGTTACAGAACTTTATCCTCTGTGGGAGCTACTCATTTTATAGACATGAGTTATGGTGAAATTTCCTTACTTCCTGTTATTCTTTTGGAAGAGTATGGGGATTGTAATGGAAATTTATTTACTTTTTTTAGGCCAAGTGGTTATTACGAAAATTTTCAGGAGTTGGAATTTGATAATTTGTTAGATAACAAGGTCTATGCGTCTTCTTTTGAGGATTTTGAATTTAATGTAGAGGCTTTTGATCATACTTATTACAATAACGCTAAGCAAAAAAATATTACTGAAATTTATTATTGGGACGAAGATTTGGGGTGCTTTGTTTGGCAGGATGAATTAACTAAAGAAGAAGATTTGGAAGAAGATGAAGCTGCGGAACCAGAGCCTGAGTAGGATGAATATATTGATTTAGATCATTTGTTTATCGATGTTGTTATTAATGGCATGAAGATTGTTGATTTTGGCGCATTTTCAGGTCAGTATATTCAGTGGGATGAGACCGATTTAACCGTCACTTTTGAAGGAGAGCAAAGTATAGTTGGTGAATATGCTTGGAGTACGCTTGAAAATGATTATTGTTTCTATCCGGATGAAGAATATGCCGAGTTAATGCCAAGGCTTGAAAACGATGCTAGAGAAATGTTTTTCTGTTTCTCTAATTCGTCTTTAGCTAATGAGTTGTTTGATAGTGAGAATATCGATCCGTCTAGTCCACAAGTTCAAGCCGAAATAAAAATTGACAATTATCAATATAATTATGCTCCAGGGGCTGCTTATTCGGTTGATAATGAGGCTGAGTTGATTGAGATCGTAAATTCTAATCCGTGAAACTCCAGTCGCTTACCACGCTATCCTCTACCGTGTATGTCGAAGGTATGTGCTCGTGCGCGTATGAGCCTTCGGCTTTCATCTCGGCGATGATTTGGGCCTTGAGGCGTTTGTATTCTTCGGGGGAGTAGGGTTTGTTGAGAATGTGGAAGCGCTTGTGCTTGAGGAAAACGCAAAACATGCAATGCTCGCATTGGAAACATTGTTCGCAATATTCGAGGTCGGCGCTTTCCCAGCAGTTGTAGCAAAAATTTGAATTATGAAGTTTGTAGGCGGAGACACAGTCGAAGTTCAGGCGCGAAAATTCGGTGATGTGGACGTCGACGCTGTCTTCGCATTTGAAGCCTTCGTTGACGTTGATTAAGTCGCGGCATTCTTTGGTTTCGTAGCAGTTTGTGCAGTTTTGGTTGTTGAAAATGTAGTCGCCGGTGCAGTGTTCGTTGCTGTGGCCGTGGGTGGCGACTTGCGGGTGTGCGAGGCGAAGTTGGGTGAGTTGGTGGAGGAGAAAGCTTTCGGCGCTGGTGGTGCGTGCGTTTTTCTCGCGGGCTTCGTCATGAGTCTTGAAGTCGCGGACGAGCTGGGCGAATTTCTCTGGCGAGTAGGGCTTGTTGAGGATGTGGTGCTTGGCGTGGCGGAGATTTACGCAGAGAAAGCAATTTTTGCAGGATTTGCATTCGGCTGAGTATTCGCAATCTTGGCAGTTTTCGCATTCTTGGGAGAAGTTTACGTTGTAGCAATTTTTGAGGCCGATGGATTCGTAGCAAAGTTCGCATTCGTGGACGTCGATGCAATCGACGCAGTCGAGGTTTGCGTGGAGGTTGCGGCCATAGAAGCAGCGTTCGCATTCCCATGCGCTTGTGATGAGATAGCAATCTTTCACACGATCGACGTAATTGCAGAAGCCGGAGTTTTCATGTTGGATTTGCGCGATTGCTTGGCGCGGGAGGGAGTTGCGAAGATGTTGGTAGGCGAGAAGGTAGGGCATGGGTGATTGTATCCCGAGCATAAGTAGAGCCTCTACTTATGCTCGGGACATTACAAACCCACGCAAAAAAATGCCCACTATGAGATTACGGTGTTTTTCTGGTTTCCGAAGAAATTAACGGTCAGCTTATGCT
>JBAZPI010000045.1:0-6805 GCA_041648305.1 Candidatus Altimarinota bacterium
GTGGATCTTATCTTCGACCAAGTGATTGAGCTTCATTATATATGCGTATCCGACGGTCGTTTTTTGATCGAAAGGTTCGCCTGTTTTTCCGTCATATAATTGGATTTTCCCGTTTTCCGGGAGGCCCGCCTTTTTTAATAATTCATGAATTTGTTCATTTGGGATTCCGTCCAGCGCCGGGGTGGCGACATCGAATCCGAGTTTTGCCGCTGCCCAACCGATGTGGGTTTCCAAAACCTGTCCGATGTTCATACGAGATGAAACGCCGAGTGGGTTTAGAATGATGTCGACGTGTGTTCCGTCCGGCAAGAAAGGCATGTCTTCGCGTGGAACAATGATTGAAATAACACCTTTGTTACCGTGGCGTCCCGCGAATTTGTCTCCAACTGAAACTTTTCTTGTTTGGGCGACGTCTACGCGAAGCTGCTTGTTTACTCCGGTTTGGAGTTCATCGCCCGCTTCACGCGTGAAAATTTGGATGTTGACGACTTTTCCTCCTTCACCTCCCGGAAGCCTAAGAGAAGTATCTTTTACGTCGCGGGCTTTGTCCCCGAAGATTGCGCGAAGTAATCGTTCTTCCGCTGTGAGTTCGGTTTCTCCTTTTGGTGTGATTTTACCAACCAAAATATCGCCCTCGGCGACTGTTGCTCCGATTCGTATAACACCGTCGTCATTTAGGTCTTTGAGTCTTCCTTCACCGACATTTGGGATGTCGCGTGTGACTATCTCAGGTCCGAGTTTTGTGTCGCGGATATCGACTGTGTATGTTTCGATATGAACTGAGTCATAGATTCCTTCGCGGACGAGTCTGTCTGAAATAATGACCGCGTCTTCAAAATTGTATCCTTCCCATGTCATGTATGCGACGAGCAAGTTCTGTCCGAGCGCAAGCTCTCCGTGATCGATAGCGGAGCCGTCGGCCAGCAGATCGCCTTTTCTGATTTTATCACCATTGCTGACTGCCGCTCTGTGGTGCATGCAGGTCGCTTGGTTTGAACGTTTATATGTTTGAAGTTCGTATGTTACCTTTTTGCCATTGTCGTACAGGGTTGTGATTTTGTCTGCGTCTACGTAAAGGATTTGTCCGTCTCTCTCGGCGAGGAGGAGTTGTCCTGAGTTTTTCGCTGCGATTTCTTCCACGCCTGTTCCTACGATCGGGGCTTTTGCCGAGATCAACGGAACTGCTTGACGTTGCATGTTTGAACCCATCGATGCGCGTGTGTTGTCGTCGTGTTCCAAGAATGGAATTAGCGAGGTTGATACTGAGATAATTTGTTTTGGCGAAATGTCTATGTGAGTTATGTCGTTCACGTGCGCCAAAGTAGCTTCTCCGTTTTTTCGTGCTGAAATTCGTTTTTGTTTGAATTGGCCGACTTTGTCTATTTCCGAACTCGCCTGTGCGATCACCAGCCCGTGTTCTTCTTCGGCGTCGTAGTATTGGACTTTGCTTGTCAGGTAGCCACGAACGGTAATTTCGTCGATGTTTTTGATTCTTTTGGCGGCCATGGCTGCCCGTTCGTCAAAAGATTGTCCGGCTTTAACGATAATTTTGTCTCCGTCTTTAAGTTCTTCTCTTGAGATGTGGCCGACCGGATCTTTTCCGTCGTTTTTAACCGTCTGTTTAACTTCGCGGAAAGGAGTTTCGATAAATCCGTATTTGTTAATTTTGGCGTAGGCGGCCAGGTGGGTGACGAGTCCGATGTTCGGACCTTCAGGAGTTGCGATAGGACAAATGCGTCCGTAGTGAGATTCGTGTACGTCGCGCACATCGAATGATGCGCGTTCGCGTGAAAGTCCTCCGGGACCCATGGCGGAAAGTCGGCGTTTGTGAGCCAATTCCGCGAGTGGGTTTGTCTGATCCATGAATTGTGAAAGCTGCGATCCTGCGAAGAATTCGCGGAGCGCCGCCGTGATCGGACGGGAGTTTATAAGCTGCGTGGGAGTGACAGTTTCAAGATCCATAACGGTCATTCTGTCTTTCGCGATACGCTCTGTTCGTAGCAGTCCGACTCGGAATTTGTTTTGAACCAATTCTCCAACTGCTCTTATGCGTCTGTTTGATAGGTGGTCGATGTCGTCCGGGCGATCCTCTCCGTTGTTGAGTTTGATTAAATGTTTGAGAATTAGAATCAGGTCGTTTGGTTGAAATGTGTGGAATTTCTTGTTATTTGGAAGATCCAAGTGAAATCTCTTGTTGAGTTTATATCTGGCAACCGGTCCCATGTCGTATTTCTTGTAGTCGAAGAACATTGAGTTGATGAGTGCTTTTGCGTTTTCCGGAGTGGCGAGATCGCCAGGGCGGATTTTTCTATATATATTTTGGTATGATTCATCCAGTGTTTTAGCCTGGTCTTTTTCGAGCGTCATGAGAATGTAGTCGTGCTCGACATCTTTCGTATCTTCTTTGAATAATTCCAAAATCTTGGCGTCACTTTCATATCCCATCACTCTTATCAATGAAGTGATCGGGATTTTGCGTTTTCGATCGATTTTTACTGTGATAATTCCTTTTTTGTCGGTTTCTATTTCAAGCCATGCTCCACGTTTTGGGATGATCTTTGCGTTATGCATTCTCGGAGCTTGTGCGTTTTCCGAGAAGAACACGCCCGGAGAACGAACCAACTGACTTACGACGACTCTTTCTATTCCGTTGATAATGAATGTTCCTCTGTTTGTCATCAGTGGGATTGATCCCAAGAATATATCTTGTTCTTTGATTTCGCCGGTTTCCTTGTTGATTAATTGAACGTGTACTTTTAATGGAGCCTCAAATGTGATGTTTTTTTCTTTTGCTGTTTCTGCGTCGTGCTTGATTTCTCCAATTTCGTGATCCAGGAACTTTAGTTCGAGCTTTTTGTTTGAAAAATCTTGAATTGGAGAAATTTCGTCGAGTAATTCGCGGATTCCTTGCTCTATGAACCACTGATATGAGTCAAGTTGCACTTCAATGAGATTTGGCAGAACTGCTCCTTTGTCTTTTTGTTCGGTGAAATATTTTCTGTCCGATCTTTGTGGAAGCGGATCTTTTGAAATTGGGATTTGAGATGGTTTAACAAGGTTTTCTCCTCTTTTTTTGGATAATTCAAGTCTCGTTCCTTGCTTTTTGATCAATTTCTTTGCCACAGCCTTTTTTTCTTCGGCGCCTCCAGTGCCTTCAGCACCTTCCGTGCCTTTTTTAACTTTCTTTGGGCCTGCTTTTGGAGTGTAGATTTTCTTTATCGTGAAGACTCTGGCTTTTTTCGCAGGCTTTGCTGGTTTTACTACCTTTGTCACTTTTACGGTCTTTGGTGCAGCCTTCGTGGTCTTCGTCTTCGGTGAAGAAGCTTTAGCTGTTTTCTTAGATATTTTTTTAGCTTTTGGCATATGAAAATAATTAAATGGGTTTTTTAGTTGCGGTGTGCCCGGCTTCAGCCGGGCGCGCTACTACCCAAGCCACAACTCATCCATTTAATCTGGTAGCAAGCGGTATTCTAGTTATTTTTGTAGTAATGTCAAATCTTATCTGCTTCTGGTGGAAAAGTGTGTTGCGAAGAAGCGAGGAGTGTTGTGTGGTAGTGTTTTGCCGCGCCGGCAGGCTCTGTATCAGGCTCTGCCATCAGGCTTCGGCGCCGGGCTTTGCCGCTTCAATTTTATCTTTGCCCCCCATGTATTGTCTTAGCACTTCCGGAATTGTGACTGATCCGTCTTTGTTCTGGAAATTCTCGAGGATTGCGACGATGGTTCGTGGCATTGCGACGGCGGTGCCGTTTAGGGTGTGTATTAGGTCTGGTTTTTGTGTTTCCGGATTGCCGTTTTCGGGTTTGAATTTGATATGCGCGCGGCGGGCTTGATAGTCTGTGCAGTTTGAGCAGCTCGTAACTTCGCGGTACCTGTTTTGGGTTGGGATCCATGCTTCAATGTCGAATTTCTTTGCGGCTGGTGCGCCCAAGTCTCCTGAGCAAATATTGATGACTTGATAGGGGATGCCGAGTTCGCTTACGATTTCTTCTTCGATGCCGACGAGGAATTCGTGTTCTTCCTCTGATTTTTCCGGATGGCAGAATGAGAACATTTCGATTTTGTCGAATTGATGGACGCGGATTATGCCTTTTGTGTCTTTGCCGTAGGAGCCTGCTTCGCGGCGGAAACAGGTTGAAAACGCGCAGTATCTCAAAGGGAGGTCTTTCTCGTGGAGTGTCTCGTTCGCGTGGAGCATTGTTAGCGGAACTTCAGAGGTTCCTATGAGATACAGATCATCTTCCTCCGGATTGACGCTGTAGATTTCGTTTTTTTCCGCCGGGAAAAATCCCGTTGCGAACATCGCGTGCTCTTTCACGAGGACCGGCGGGATGATCGGTGTGAAGCCTTTGTTTACGAGTTTTTGCATAACAAATTGAACAAGCGCTAGCTCGAGGAGTGCTGCTTGTCCTTTGAGATAATAGAAACGTGCGCCTGACATTTCTGCGGCTTTTTCCAGGTCTAGAATGTTTAAGTTTTTGCCAAGTTCGATGTGGTCGAGAGGTTTGAAGCCTTTAAAAGTGGTTTGTTTTCCTTTTTTGCGCTCTACTTTGTTTTCGGTTTCGTTTGCGCCGACGGGAGTTGAGGCGAGGATCATGTTTGGGACTTCAGCGACGAGACGATCGAGAGAGGCTCTTGCTTTTTCGAGCTCGGGTTCGAGTTTGCGGAATTCTTCTTTGAGGTGTTTTGCTTTGTCTATTTCGTCCTTGCCGAGGCGTTTTTGTTCTGCGCGCAAGTCTTCGGTTTTCTTGATTAATTCTCTGCGCTGTTTGTCGAGTTCAACTATTGCGGCTACGTCGATTGCGATGTTTTTATGTTTTGCATTTTCAATGACAAGTTGCTGATTTTCTGCGATGAATTTGAGGTCGAGCATATGTTTTTTTGTAAAAGTTGTTTTTGCCGGTGGCACAGCGATAATAGTAGCGGAAAGTTCGAGAGAAGGGAAGTCCCGGTCTATTTGGGTTTTCCCCACGTGCGGGATTTCGCAGGTTGGGGAATGTGCCTGACGGCATTCACGCCTGCGGGGTTTGACAAAATCGTTTATTTGTCTATGATTGTTGTGGTCTGCGGTTGTGTAAAGTTTTTTAATTTAATTGTAATGGATGCAGTAAAAGAGTTTTTCAGAGAAGGGCGTAAAGCTGGTGAATGGAAACGTGATTGTGGTGGAGTTCAAGGCAAAGTTAACGAAGAAGGCGGTACTCCAGAGGAGTCTTTTGGTGTTGTTTTGGGAATGCTTGATGTATGTTTTGGTGAGTTTTCTGCTTATGTTGAGATGGGGTCAGTTTATGAATATGCTTACCCTGATTTTATAGGTGAGGTTGCGCGGCTTGCGAATACCTTGGGAGATGTTTATTCAGAAGTTTTTCTTGGTGTTGTTCTTTCCAAGATAAAGGTGTTGGGAGTTGTGCTTGGCGATGAGCTGAAAACGTCTAATGATCTTATTTTTAGCGATATTGTTAAGCGGATGAATTTTTACAAGCTAGCTAATTAGAGGCGAGCTGGTTGATAAGACATTTGGCTAGAAGCATCTAGTATTTTTCCGTGTTTTTTAGTAAGCTACGGACGCCTCAAAAAGGCGCGTATTTTAACCCTTATTTCTATGAGAGCAAAAAAGAACTTTTTAATGGTTGTGCTTGTTATTCTTGTTGTGCTGTCTTTGCTGGTCGCTTTTCTGCCGGCTTTGAGTTTGGATGCCGGGGCTTTTTCGGATGTTGAATCTGATAATCCGAATATCGATGCCATCAATTATTTGCAAGCCAATGAGATGGTCGATGGGTACGATGATGGAACATATAAGCCCGAGGCGAATATCAATCGCGCCGAGTTTCTCAAGATTGTGATGGGTGCGACTTCGTATGAGCCAAAGGGGGAGGATTGTTTTGAGGATGTCGGTGATGAGTGGTATGCGCCATATATTTGCAAGGCGAAGGAGCTTGAGTTGATTGATGGGTATAGTGATGGCACTTTCAAGCCGGGGCAAGAAATAAATTTTGCTGAGGCGAGCAGGATAGTTGCGAATTTGCTTGGGTTGCCGGTTGATGAAAATTATGACGAGAACTGGTTCCAGATGTACGTGGAGGCGTTGGAGAGTGCGAAGGCTATTCCTGCCAGTATTGAGGATTTTGGAAAAACTTTGACTCGCGGGGAAATGTCGGACATGGTTTGGCGAATTGATTCGGGAAACACGTATGAACTTTCAAATACTTACGAGGGGATTAAAACCGGTGAGCATATTGTTGCTGAGATGACGGGATTTGAGGATTGTGCTGATTTGAGGGCTTATTTGGAAGAGAATACGGAAAAGTATGATTATTTTTATGGGGATATGGTGATGGTGGAGGAAATGGAGATGGAGGGGGCTACTTCCGGGGCTGCTCCCGGGGAAGATGCTCCAAAGGAATCTGAAACTTTTGCGGACGAGCCTGCTGAGATGTCCGGTGCTGAAGGCGGTGCGGAAGGTGGCACTGAATTCTCGACTACAAATATTCAAGTTGAGGGTGTTGATGAGGCCGATATCATAAAAAATGATGATCAGTATGTTTATGTTTTAAAGGGTAGTACCGTCAGGATTGTAGAGGCTTATCCTCCCACTTCAATGGCTGAAGTTGAAAGTGTTACTTTTGCGAACGCCTATTTCTATCCCTCTGAAATGTATGTGGATGGTGATCAGTTGGTAGTCATAGGGAATACGTCTGATTATATGGGATATTTCTTGGAAGATGCCGGTGATCAGGTATATACCGAGATGGTTGAGGTTTATATTTTTGATATAAGTGATAGAAGCAATGCGGTTTTGGAAAGGCAGCTT
>JBAZPI010000046.1:0-6589 GCA_041648305.1 Candidatus Altimarinota bacterium
TTCCAGTTGGGATTGCTTTGTTGGCTTTGGCATGATGTTTTGGCTATCTCGATTGGAGTTTAACAGCGCAAAAGGGTGAAGTCAAAAAAATGCCTTATGCCCTATGGCTGTGCCGTCAACAGGGCTGCTATGATACTTCGCATTTCGGGGATGTTTATCGGGTAGGGGAGGGTAAAATCTACTGTCTTTGCTACTGTATCTATTGTTTCGTCATCTACTTCGTCGAGATACTCTTTAGTAGTCTTGTTTTCTCTTTCGCTGCGCTGGGTTGAGTCATAAATGAGGATTGTTTTGACGGCGGTATTTATGTCTAGTCTGATTGCCATGATTATTACTAGCATATCCTCGATTTCTTCAAACAGCCCTATTATGACGACTTTGATTCTGTGGTTTGTATCTTCTTGGGCGAGATTTAGCGCGGTGCTTAAGTCCGGCGCTTCTAAAATTTCCGCGCTTGTTTCAGGCGGAATAATTTGACTAGCTAAGTTTTTTCTAATGTTCGGATCCGGGATGCACAACAGGACTTGTGGACTATTTTCCATTTTGTTTGAGAAAAAGAGTGAAAGGAGTCTATTTTAGACACGAACCCTTGTTTGTGTCAAGAGTACTTTCACTTAGGGGGAGTTTGTGTTGAGGAAGAGATTACCGCTTTTATTTCTTCTCTGATGCTACCTAGTAGGGCTGCAGTAACGGCGTGTGCTTGGATAATCGTTGGGCGTGGAGACTTGAGTTCGTATTTGAATGCCTCTACTTTAGAGTCTTGAGGAGTATCTGTCGGCAGGAGAATTATTTTGATTTGGCTCTTGGTTGATGCTCGTATGACTGCTTGTATTTCTGCGGAAAGGAGGGTGTTTTGTGTCCCTAATACAAGTACAGCAATTATTTTTTGTTCCGTTCCTTTTTGTATGAGCGCTACTGCTGAATTAGGATCGCTGGTTTTCTCCATATTGAAGAATCCTAGGTCTGAAATTGCTGCCCATAGTGCCGTTTGGGTCCCAATGTCCCATTTTTGCTCACTATCAACTACAATAATTGTACTTTTTTGAGTACCGTTTGTGGCAGGGTCTTTCGGTGTTTCCTTTGTAGGATCTTCCGAGGTGTCACCTGGAGGAGGACTCCATCTTTGGACTTTGTCATCTGGTTGTGGTGGCTGAGAGTTCATTGTTTAAATGGTAATCTTAGTTTCACGAAAATCCAATAGAATAGCTTGCATAATTCATTAGGTGACAGTATAGTTCTTCTCCTGGTTTTGTCAAGCTAAATTTAAGCCAAGTATATGGAGAATGTGAATTCAGGTTTAGTAGACCTAGATTGGCGCGAGAGAGGGAATTATCCTGCTCTTGATGGGGTATATAAGAAAATGACTTTTGAGGATGCTTCGAACCTGGTCTTTTCTTCCGATAAGATTTCTGTAAGCAGGAGTAGAATTGGTGGCCTTATGGGTGTGGATGATGAAGACAGCTCTTTGATATCCGAGAGGGCTGGAGCGTGGGATGCCGCTATGAGTGGTTTGCTTACGGATGATTTCCCCCTGCAATCTGGCGATATGTGTACGCAGTTGTCAAGAGATCTTGGTGTTGTCTCTGATCTGGAGGCTGCGAAAGTCAATAGAGAGCTTAGTGATGTAGTTTCGAAAGATCCTGAAGAATTGAGTAGGCTTTATCATGCAACGATTTTATTGGTTTTGCTTGGTGAGAGAGTTGAGTTCGGAAGAGTACCTTATGTTGAGCCGCGTACTGGTCCGAAACTGCCTGATGATTTAAGACAGAAGCTTTCCGGAATATTGTCCGGTCCTCCTATTCTTGGAAATGAGGGGGGTATTGGTAGTGTTGATGAAGTCGATATGAGGAATATCTTGTTTTTAAATCACGAAGTCTTGCAAAGATATCGTAAGCATTTTTTCGAGGTTGAGAAGTACCCTGTTGAACGGGCTTTACAGCAGGACCCGGAAAGGATATCCGAGTATTGTTATGCGTTGTTACGTTTGGTTTTAGGTAAGAGTGAAAATTTTTCTGAGGTTCTTCAGGAGTCATTTGTTTCGGAAGAAGTCACAAATCTTTCTCGGCGATATTTCCCTCAGCGTTGCGGAGGAAGGTCTCTGTGGGATGCGGAGATTTCCGATATTGTCGGGCAATTGAGAGATTTAGGAGCTAGGGCATTTGAACATAATTGTTTGATGACCTGTAGAGTTCCCACTTCCGGTGTTATAACTCCTCCCGGGAGGCTTGTAGAGCCTGATGCAAATACTGCTGTTGATTTTGGGGCTGGTCTATATGCGCGTTTTTTAAATGCTATGGCTAGAGGGAATCCAGGTTGTCATTTCCATGCTGTGGATAAAAAGGTTCGCGAAGAGTGTGATTTGCGTCTTTATAATTCTCCTAATATGCATTTTTTGCCTGGGGATTTTGATGATAAATCTTCTGTTGACCGTTTGGTGGCGAGATTTGGAGGTACTGTTGATATGATAAATTTATCCAATATTCTTCATAAACTTAGGGATCCCGCTGGTTTTTTAAGAGTAGTTTTTGGGAGAATGTTGAAGAGGTATGGGGGAAAAGTTAATGTTTGCATGCCGGCGATTTCTGGTTTTGTGGATAAATCCGGGAGGCGTGTTGGGGCGAGGTCTCTTGTTGCAATGGGTTATGAGGATACGACGCACTTCTGGGAAAGTTTTTTGACTATTGAGACGTTCCTTGAGGTTGTTAGGTCAATATCCAATTTGAAGATCACGTCGATTGCCTTTGCCGATTCACGTCTTTCCGAGAATGATATGACAAAGAGAATGTTTGTTGCTTTGGAAAGAAATGGTTAATATTTCGGGGATTTCTCTGGGGGGACGATGGGATTTCCCCGTGCGGATTTCCCCGGGGAAATCCGTGAGGATTCCGAGCTGCCCGTGGAATCCGAGTGGAATCCGAGAAAAATTTGTTTTTTGGTCTGCGGGATGGTATTTTTTGTTGCAAGGAGAGCTTAAGGAGATCGATAATTTAAACAGTATGACCAATAACATATCTGATAGGAAGGTGCAGGGGGTGTGTCCGTCTTTTCCTTTTAAGGAGTATTTTTTTGAAGAGGTTAAATCTTTGGTTGATGGTTCAGGCGGGGTCATGAAAGGCATGGTTAGCGCGCACGCTCATCTCGATCGTGCGTTTACATTGACTAGAGATATTTGGGATCAGTCTATGGCGCTGATGGAGGAGAAATGGGTTTTGGTCGACGCGATCCGAAAAAAAAACGCTACTGATCCGGCTGGGATGAAAGAGCGTGTGCGTGGGGTCTTGGACATGATGATTGAGCAAGGTGTTGCGGTTTTTCACACTCATGTGGATGCAGATTTGAATACCGAACTTAAGGTGGTTGAGGCGATGGCGGAACTACGGGATGAGTATAAGGATCGGCTTGTTCTAAGGTTATGCGCTCATCCGGCTCAGGGTTTTTTGAATGAGGATGGGAGTGGGCATAACAAGAAGAAGATCGAGATTTTTGAGAAGGCGTGCTCAATATGCGATGGGGTTGGGGGGCTTCCTTCGGCGGATCGTCGAATGGCTTCCGGAGATGGGGATTTGAAGCATATGGACGTGATTTTCGGGATTGCTAAGAACTTGGGCAAAGACTTGGATGTTCATATTGATCAGGAGAATAATCCGCTTGAGAGGGATACGGATAAATTGATCGCGAAAACGCGTGAACACGGCTACGAAGGGCATGTGAATTTCTTGCATTGTATATCTGTTGCGGCGCAGAAAAAGTCTGTACGTACCGAGATTATAAAGGGCCTAAAAGATGTTGGAGCGAATGTGATTGTTTGTCCGACGGCGGCTCTGGCTATGAAGCAGCACGATGACAAAACTTCCCCTGTCCACAACTCGATCGCTCCGGTTCCGGAATTGGTCGAGGCCGGGGTGAATGTCGCGTTCGGGTTTGATAACATAAGCGATGTTTATCAGCCTGAGATTTCCGGGGATGTTTGGGAGGAGGTTCGTGTGCTGGCTTCAGCTTGCAGGTATTACAAGGTGTCAGAACTGGCGAAAATACTTACTTTAAACGGATATAAAACATTTAAATTAATCTAATATCAATATGGCAAAAACAATAAAACGCAAACTTTGGCACAAAAAGGATATGGTCGAGATGGATCATACTGTCGAGGAATATAATGCGGGGAAGGATATTGCTTATGATCAGATTCTTGTCCCTTATGATGTTGACGGTTCGATCGCGTACGCGAAAATGCTTCATAAATATGGGATTCTCAATGCGAAGGAGCTGAAGGATCTCGAGAAGGGGCTTGCTGAAATACGTGGGCTTCATGCGAAAGGAAAATTCGTGGTCAGGTTGGAGGATGAAGATTGTCATACGGCGATTGAGAACTATCTGGTTGAGCATTACGGGGATGTTGGGAAAAAAATTCACACAGCCAGGTCTCGTAATGATCAGGTGCTTGTGACTGAGAGGTTGTATGTGAGGGCGAAGCTTGAGAGGATTCGCAAGTTTGCTATTGCGACTGCGAAAGAGTTTGCGCGTGCCGCGCTGAAATATGAGTTTATTCCGATGCCTGGATATACGCACACGCAGAAGGCGATGCCGACTTCTGTGGGGATGTGGCTCGGGAGTTTCGCTGAGGGGTTGGTTGATGATATTAGATTTCTCGATACGGTTGCGAAGATTAATAATCAGAATCCTCTTGGTACCGGCGCCGGATACGGGACGCCTTTTGGATTTGACAGGGATTATCTTTCGAAGCTTTTGGGTTTTGATAAGACGCAGAGTAACTCGATTTATTGCCATAATTCGCGTGCGAAGAATCATGCGATGGTTTTGGACGCTTGCGTCCATTTGATGATGACTTTGAATAAATTCGCGACTGACGCAGTTTTGTTCTCTTCCGGGCAGTATTTGTTCTTTGAGTTCGGGGATAATATCGCGACCGGTTCGTCGATTATGCCGCAAAAAAGAAATCTTGATGTCGCTGAGCTACTTCGTGCGCGCGGGGCGACGGTTGTTGCGTGCAGAGCCGAGATTTTGATGAATTATATGAACAAAATGTCCGGATATCACAGGGATGGGCAGGAGCTCAAAAGGCCGCTTTTCTTGGGGCTTCAGTTTACCGAGGATTCTTTGGAGGTTGCGGCGATAATTGCGAAAAATATCACGCCGAATAAGGAGAAATTATATGACGCCATGACTCCGGAACTTTTTGCGACGCATAAGGCTTTCGCTCTTGTTAAGAAGGGGATGCCGTTTAGGGATGCTTATTTTAAGATTGGGAATCATTTGAAAGAATTGACTATTGATAAGAGGTCGATTGTGGGGATGCTGAAGGAGTCGAAGCATAGGGGTGGCGCTGGGAATTTGGGACTTAAGGAATTGATTGAGAAGATTGAGAGGCTGTAGTAGAATTGGCCCATGCAAAAAATTCAGGCTCCAGATCGCTTTAAAATTCCCGCTTTCCAAAGAAAGCGTAGTTTGTCTGCGAAGGCGCGCAGGGTCCGGAAGCCGGCGACGGCTTTTGAACGAAGGGAGGCTGGGGTTCCGGTGCGCCGAAGGCGTGTATCGGAGAGTGAAGTTGGCGAAAGTTTTTCTTCGCCACTTTTGGATGACTTGAGCGCTGGAGGAGGGCTTCGCGCTTCGGAAGAGGAGTTGCCCGTCTTTAGCCGGGCTACCATCCGCGAGATGCGTCGTTGTGGTGTTGCTGAAGATTTTTTCGACAAAATTTCTGTTGTGGCTGTAAGGGTAACTTCGTCGATTAGAATTGGCGACAGATTGGTTTTTGAAACGGAAGACGGACTTTTTGAGCAGGTGATTGATTCAATGCAGATCAATCGCGAGGATGTTGTGACAGCGTATAACGGAGATGACCTTGGAATAAAAGTCTTGGCCAGGCCGAAGAAGAATGGTAGTGTTTACAAAGTTGTTTAATAAATTGGTATGAAAGAATCTTATTTAAAAGGACTTGGTTTTGGTTTGACGTCAGGGATTATTACGACGTTGGGGATGATGGTGGGATTGAATGCGGGAACGCATTCGAGAATAGCGGTTATCGGAGGAGTTTTGGTGATTGCGGTCGGGGACGCGTTTTCCGATGCTTTGGGCATGCATATTTCCGAAGAGTCAATAAGCGATGGCAAAAAAGCGAGGCATGTTTGGGGTGCGACGATTGCTACCCTGCTTTCCAAGATCGTTTTTGCGTCGATTTTTGTTGTGCCGGTATTGCTTTTGTCGCTGGAGGTTGCGGTTTTGGTGAGTGTTGTTGTCGGGTTGGTTTTGATAAGTGTTTTCAGCTTTATTTTTGCGCTTAAGCAGGGAGCGAAGCCTCTTCACGTTGTAGCTGAGCATGTTTCCATTGCGTTGTTGGTGATTTTATTGACGCATTTGGTGGGGGATTTTGTTAATTATTACTTTGGAGAGGCATGATCATTAAGAAATTTGAAAAATTTGGTCGGAAGGAAGTTTTTGTGCTTTTTTTGATTTTTTGGACTGTTCCGTATGCGGTTGCTGGATATTTGAGTGGGTTCAGGGAGGTGAGTTCGTTGCCGATGTGGATAGATAATTATATTCCTTTGTGGACTCCCGCGATTGTTGGGTACGC
>JBAZPI010000047.1:0-6521 GCA_041648305.1 Candidatus Altimarinota bacterium
CGGGCTTTAGAAAGGTCTTCTTCCCAGCCAGGGAGTTCTTCGTATTCGACTTCCGCGTTTTCGAGAACCTCGAGAGAAGAAGGGAATGTTTTTAAAAGTTCTTCGTTGTATCTATAGTTTGTTGCGATCTGCAGGGCTTTCAGCCCTGTCAAAACGTCCAGTTTTGTTAAATTTAAGGCCGTGTAGCCGTTGACCATGCATGAATAACGTGCGACAACCGCGTCGAACCATCCGCATCGGCGTGGACGGCCTGTTGTTGCTCCATATTCGCCTCCTTGTTCGCGAATGCGGTCCCCCAATTCATTTTTGAGTTCTGTCGGGAAGGGTCCTGCTCCGACTCTCGTTGTGTATGCTTTCATTATTCCGATCGCGCTTTTGAGTTTGAGGGCGGAAAGTCCAGTTCCAGAGACGATTCCGCCAATCGTTGCGTTCGATGAGGTGACGTAAGGATAAGTTCCGTGATCGATATCCAGCATCATTCCGTTCGCTCCTTCGATCAGGACAGTTTTTCCGTTTTCCAAAGCTCTATTGAGGTAAAAGCTTGAGTTTACAAGCATTGGTTTAATTTTTGCCGCGTATTCTCTGAACTTCAAAAGCTCTTCTTTTATGTCGTGTTTTAAGCTCGAGCCGTATATTTTCTTCAATGCGTTGAAATTTTCTTCGACCAACTTCTCAAACAAATTCTGATCTGTTAAATGATGCATTCGGATTCCACTTCTTTTGATTTTGTCCATATACGCGGGGCCGATTCCGCGACGTGTTGTGCCTACGCGGTTTTCTCCACGGGAGTCTTCTTGAATGCCGTCTATTAGTTTGTGATATTCGAAGACTATGTGCGCTCGATCGGAAATTAAAAGTCTTCCCGATGTTGAGATCCCGTTTTCCTCCAAGATGTCTATTTCTTCGAATAATGTTGGTACATGGACGACGACTCCGTTGCCTATTACGCAGATTTTGTCTTCATGGAGCATCCCGGACGGGATCAAGTGGAAGACGAACTTTTTGGTTTCTGTTGGATTTTCTTTGCTTGGAATGTGGATGGTATGGCCTGCGTTTGCGCCGCCCGTCGCGCGGGCAACGACATCGTATTCTTCAGATAAAATGTCTACCAATTTCCCTTTTCCTTCGTCGCCCCATTGACTGCCTAATATACAAGTTAGATTCCCAAACTTTTTGGTGATTTTTGACATGAGAGTTTTGTTATTGCAGGTCAATTTTAAATTAGTTAATATGGAATTACAAGGAACTTAAAATTTTATCTATATGATTACTACAGATCAGATTGCCCAGCAGATTCCATACACTTTGAAGGGCACGAATTTTCCGAATTTTGGGGAGAGGTATGAAGGCAAAGTTCGTGACAATTATACATTCAGGGACAAGGATGGTGTTTTGAAAAGAATTATTGTTGTTACTGACCGACTGTCTGCCTTTGATAAAGTTATTACGACTATCCCATTCAAGGGACAGGTTTTGAATCAGATGGCTGAGTTTTGGTTTGATCAAACGAAAGACATTATTGGCAATCACGTAATTGAATTTCCGGATCCGAATGTCGTTGTTGGCAGGCAGTGCAAGGCTTTGCCTGTTGAAATGGTTGTTCGCGGGTATTTAACTGGAGTTACCTCTACAAGTGTTTGGAAGCATTATGAAAAGGGTGAGAGAAATTTCTGTGGCAACGTGCTTCCGGATGGGATGAAAGAAGATCAGAAGTTTGAGAAGCCGATTTTGACGCCTTCTACAAAAGCTGTGCATGGTGGTCACGATGAGTCTGTTTCAAAAGAACAAATTCTTGAGAGAGGAATTATTACCGAGGAACAGTTCGACACGATGGGGGAAGCTGCGATGAAGCTATATGCGCGCGGGGTTGAGATTGCGGCAAAACAGGGAATTATTTTGGTTGATACCAAATATGAGTTTGGAGTTTCTGAGGATGGCGAGATTGTATTGATCGATGAAATTCACACTCCGGATTCTTCTCGTTTCTGGGGCGATGAGCAAAAGAAAATCGATAAAGAATATTTGAGAAAATGGCTCGCCGATCAAGGGTTTACCGGAGATGGGGATGTCCCTCAAATTCCGGATGAAATTAGAATAGAGACTGCGCGAAGATATATCGAGGCTTTTGAATTGATAACCGGGCAAGAGTTTAAGGCTGATGTTGGAGATGTGCTTGAGCGTTTGACGGCCAATTTGCAAAAATATATGTCTTAACAAGCAGAAATATGAAAGTTGTTTTTATTTTAGGATCGGAGAGCGATAAGGAGTTTGCTGCTAAGATTCAGGAAGAGTTGGGAAAATGGGGGGTGGAGAATGTGCTTCACGTTGCGTCCGCTCATAAGGTTCCGGAGAAAGTTTTTGAGTTGGTGAAGGGCTACAATGAAGGCGAGGAAAAAATTGTTTATATTACGATCGCCGGTAGGAGTAATGGCCTGTCCGGAGTGACGGCGGCTAACGCTATTCATCCCGTGATTGCTTGTCCGCCTTTTAAGGATAAGGAAGACATGATGATGAATATAAATTCAACGCTTCAAATGCCTTCCGATACTCCTGTTTTGACTGTTATCGATCCGAAGAACGCTGCTATAGCGGCTGTCCGAATGCTTGCTTTGCAGGACGATGGACTCCAGGCGAAAGTTGCGGAAAAAATTAAAGAAATCAAAAAATCATTTAATTAAAATATCATGGACGACACACATACGCTTTTGGGGATTTCGCCTTTGGACGGTCGCTACGCTGATAAGGTTACGTCTCTGAATCAATATTTCTCTGAAGCCGCTTTGATGCGGTACAGGATTTTGATTGAGATTGAATGGTTTATTTTCTTGTTTAATGAGCTGAAACTTGCCGGGACGAAGAGGTTAAAGGCTGCTGAGATCAAAGATTTGAGATCGATTTATGAAGATTTTGATATTGTGGCTGCTCGAAGGGTTAAAGAAATTGAGGCTATGACGAACCATGATGTTAAAGCTGTCGAGTATTACATCAAAGAAAATTTGAAGACTAAATCTCTGGAGAAATATGGCGAATTTGTGCATTTCGCTTGTACTTCGGAGGATATAAATAACCTCGCATACGCATGTATAATGCGTGACTTTGCTGAGAGAGAGTATTTCCCTCTGACGTATGGACTGGTTCAGGAATTATATTTGATGGCTGTGAAATATAGGAAAGTTCCGATGCTCTCTCACACTCATGGTCAACCGGCGACGCCGACCACTCTCGGTAAAGAAGTTTTGAATTTTGTGGCTAGGCTTGAGCGTCAGGTCAAACATCTTGAAGGAGCGAGTTTCATTATGGGGAAGATCAATGGCGCTGTAGGGAATTACAATGCCCATATAGTTGCTTATCCGGGTGTGGATTGGATTGATGCCAGCAAGAAGTTCGTTCAGTCGCTTGGAATTGGCGTGAACCTTTATACCACGCAAATTGAACCGCACGATTTTATGGCGGATTGTTTTGACGGAGTTAAGAGAATTAACACGATTTTGATAGGTATGAGCCGCGATTTCTGGACGTATGTCAGTCTTGGTTACTTCAAACAAAAGGTTAAGGCCGGCGAGGTCGGCTCTTCCACGATGCCTCATAAAGTAAATCCCATCGATTTTGAGAATGCCGAAGGGAATTTAGGAGTTGCTAATGCGTTGCTTTCGCATTTGAGCGAGAAATTGCCTATTTCCAGGATGCAAAGAGATTTGTCGGACTCGACTGCGGAAAGGAATATTGGTTCGGCTCTTTGTTATTCTTATCTCGCGTACAAGAGTTTCATGAAGGGGTTGTCTAAATTGGAGGTTAATCACCAGGCTTTGAAGGACGATTTGAAGGATAAGTGGGAACTGTTGGCTGAGCCTATACAGGTTGTAATGAGAAAGCATGGAATTGAGGGTGCTTATGAGAAATTGAAAGAGTTGACTAGAGGAAAGGCTATAACAAAAGCAGGTGTACAAAAATTGATCCGAAGCCTTAAAATCCCTGCTGCTGATAAAAGTAGATTGTTGAAATTGACTCCAGAAACCTACGTTGGGTTGGCTGAAAAATTGGTTGATGATTATCAATTGGATATTCTTGGGAATATGGGTTGTGGTGGGGGTTCCTGCGGCGGATGTAGTGGAGGCGGGTGTTCAGGGTGCGGGGTTTAAATCCGGGAAAACTACCCAGAGTCCTCGTAAACTATCTGGTGCTGCCCCTGTCGAACCGAAACCGACTGATAAATGGATTGATGAAAGCTTTTTGAGCTGATCCTTGTTCGGGTTCGCTCCCAAGGTTTTAAGCAATAAGAGCGCTGCTTCTGGTTTAACGAAGTAGTCTGTTAATCGTTGCGTTGTTTTTTTCCAGTTTCTTAGATAGTTTCCAAGAGGTGATTGAGGAATTTTTATTGTTTGCAATAAATAATCTGTCCATTGATCCAATGAGCCGAAGCGATCTGGCGGCTGGATTACATATGTAGTTTTCCAGTTATTAATGTGTCCATGTGGCGAGGCTATTTTGAGGTGATCAATGCTGCCTATTATTGCTTCTATCGTGTCTAATAGCGCTTTTTCTGTCGGGCTTAAGCTGGAGAGTATTTTTCTTTTTTCATCAAGAACAGCTGTTTCTGCTGCGCGTGCCGCTAAATTTTGCGTGTCTTCTGCTGCGCATCTTGCCTCGAAAACTTTGATAAAATCTCTCGGTGTTCCACCTGTTCCGCTTTGGATTGCTGTTACTTGAGCCGGGGCTTTTGTTACTGTTTCGTCGGTCGGCAAATTGCTTTTAAGCAATTGTTTTTCCTGTGGTGAACGACAGATTCTAACTGGGGATATTTGATTGATTGGATCGATTGGAGGCAGGGATATGTGTAAAATTACTTGTATCGTGCCGTCCGCAAATTGTTTGCGCTGAAAACGGACGCAGGCCTCAAATGGCGCTTGTACAAGTAATCTTGATATATCGCAGTTTGGATCAGTGCGTGATATGTCTGCGATTGCGTCTATTGCTTCCTGGTCTATTGGGATCTGTTGGTAGTCTAGTTGATCGAGTGTTGCGAGAGTATTAGCGAGATCTTCTTGTTTGTGGCGGTTGGTTGTTAGCGTAATAATGAGAGGGATTGCACAACGTTGTGTTCCGACATTTTTTGTCGTTGTTAGTGTTGAGCCCTGGGCAATCAAGCTTCTCATTACTCCTAGTAATGCTTGTGTTTTTGACAGGGTTTCCGCGGGTGTATCTATTGTTTGAGACATGGTTGGAATTTGTAGCTCCTTTTTTATGGTTTGTCAACAGTTTATTGACATGTTCGTATTGTTGCGTATAATTCCAATAGAATTTGGGCGATTCTTTAACCTGGATGCTATGGCTGAAACATGTAGGGGTATGGACGCTGTTGCGTTCCAAGATGGTGATCATATTGGGATGACTTTGCGTCCGTCTGTAGATGGACGGGAAATTTCGGCAACTCGTGATGAGTGTCCGCGAAGGGTTGCTGGTGAGAAGGGAGATATGTGGGGTCCTTATTGCCAGGCTACTCATGTTAAATTTTCTCCTGATGTTGCGGATGGCGATTCTCAATTTGATGAAAAGCTCCGTGATACATTGAGGAGGGGCGGTCCTAGAGTGTTAGGGTGGCAATGTCTACCTGATGATGTGTTTGACAGGGAAGGTTCTGAAGCTGGGCGCCAGGGTGCCGTAAGGGTTCTGTCTCCTGGTGGGTTGGGAGATAGCGGTGTGAATACCAGGGCGTGCCAGGCAACATGTCATCACTTTTGCACGATTGTAAGGGCGGCGGTTTTGGAAGCTTCCAAAGAAATCACTTGAAAAGACTAGAGAGATTAGTGTAGAATTAGTGTAGAATTAGTATTTAACAAAACTGCCATGACTTCTTTGACTATAAACTTAGATGAGGGTTTGAAGGCTAAAGCCCAAAATAAAGTGAAGAAAGAAGGAGTTACAATCACTTTTATAGTTACTCAAGCATTGAAAGCTTACAACGAAGATAAGTTGAAGTTTGGGCTTTTGTCGGCGGATGACGAGATAACAGCATCTTTTGATACATCTACTAAAGAGGGGAAGGAGGCGTGTATCAAAAGCTTTAAAGCTTTGTGTAAATGAAGAAAATCATTCAGCGAACCAGAAGATTTGAAAAATCTTTTTCAAAGTTGTCGAAGAAAATTCGAGAAAAATTTGTTGCAAGGTTGAAAATTTTTATTGAGGATGAATACGCCGTTGTGTTGAGAACTCATCGTCTGGAAGGAACGATGAAGACATATTATGCGTTTTCTGTTACTGGCGATGTTCGTGCTATTTATAGAAAAGAAGTGTTGGACAACAAAACTGTTTTTGTTTTTACTTTCGTGGATATTGGGGGACACAGCGAGGTTTATTAGAGGGAATGTCTTGAAATACTCTCTTTCAATGTTTCTCATCTTCTGCATACAGGACGAGAATTTCTCTTTGAAAACGACTGTTTTTATGGTTAAATAAGGCAGTCGTAACTTTAAAATAAATATGTTTAAACCAGTTGATCCAAAACAATCTTTTCCTCAAGTTGA
>JBAZPI010000048.1:0-6132 GCA_041648305.1 Candidatus Altimarinota bacterium
TGGGGTCTCGCGGGGAGAGTGCTTGGAGATTTTTTACTAGCTCGAACGTATAGCGGCCGATGCCGGTGAAGTTTGTGCGGAACATTCTACAGTCTATGCCGATGCGCATTGGTTGGGCTTGTTATGCAGTTTAAGCGGCTTGACGCTATTTGCCGGCCGGCAAAACGTGCGCTATATGTTTAGCACAAAAAGGGGGGAGTTTGAATAGTGGTATTCGAGGGAGACCCATGGTGTTATCCCGGGATAGAAAAACTCCAGGTTGGGAAAATGCTTCCCGGGAAGGGAAATTCCTCAGGTTGGAAAAATGCTTCCCGGGAAGATTTCCCCGTATCCCGGGATGCCAAGCAGGGTGCAGAATAAAAATCTATTGTCTTTGGGATGAAAATCTATTAAATTCCTTCGTGCTTCCTGATATACTTAAGTTGGTTCGGAAGTTTGTGACATTTATTCGGGGTGGTAGTTCAGCTGGTTAGAACGCCTGCCTGTCACGCAGGAGGTCGCGGGTTCAAGTCCCGTCCATCCCGCCAGATGTTTACAACAAGGTTTTTTTGTTGTATAATCCGTGTATGGGTAATCCAGATGATAATATTAGTTATGAAGGCTATCAGCCTATAGTTGACGGTGATCCATTTGTAACGACTCAACAACTTGAACATTTGCTGATGTTTCTTAAGGCTCATAAGGACAGGGCTTTAAACGATGTTAGTGATGGGACGAGAAACCGTGTTGCCGTTTTAGCTGATCAGTTTTTAAAATTGGCACAAAGAGATCGAGTTGATGAATTAAAGGGTTTGAGAATAAGATTTCATTTTCCTTTTCCTAAAAATAAATTTATTGATACTGATCGTTTGAATAGATACAGGCTAAGTTTTGATCTTGAAACTGGTAGGTTTTATACAGATGACAGCAGTACTGATGCTCAAAAACTTGTTGATTTAGTAAATAGAATGCCAGCTATTACCACGCAGTTTGCATATGCAAATGAAGCTCTTACTTCAGTATTTTCTTCTCCCCCGGCAGCTAATTACGATATTGATTCTCAATCACTCGTGTTTACTGGTACTATAAATCCTACAAAGTCCGCAGTTAAATTTTTATGCAGTTTTATGAATATTCTTAAGGGCAGGGGTAGGCTCGAGATTGTTTGAAAAAAGTTCGGAAAGAATTCCCGTCCATCCCGCCAGATGTTTAATCTTTCAACAGGCGTGCGTCGAGAGAGGGATTTTTTGTCGTATCGTTGTTTTGGTGTTATATTGTTCGCATGTTTATTCACAATATTTCGAGGGTGGCTTTGGAGATCGGGCCGGTTGAAATACGGTGGTATGGGATTATGTTCGCGGGAGGCGTTGTGTTGTATTATTTTCTGACGAGATGGCTGTGGAAGCGCGAGAAGTTGGGGTGTAGCGGGGAGGTTGGCGACAGAAAGCCCGGCAAGAGGTGGCCGATCGGGGATTTTGATTCGGTGATTCTGTTTTTGTTTGTGGGTCTTGTAGTTGGCGCGCGGTTGGGGGAGGTTTTCTTCTATAATTTTGGGTATTATTCTTCGGCGGGGTTTTGGGAAATTTTCAAGATTTGGGAAGGGGGGCTTTCAAGTCATGGAGCGACGATCGGGCTCGTGGTGGCGTACACGGTTTTTTGGGGGTGGAGGAGGCGGGGGTGGAGGAGGCGGGGGGCGCGAGATGCGCGCGGCTTTTGGTTCGGGAAATATCTCGATGTACTTGCTATTTGCATGCCGTTGGTCGCCGGGTTCGTGAGGATCGGGAACTTTTTTAATTCGGAGATTGTGGGGAGGGCTACCGACTCTGTTTTTGGGGTCGTTTTTGCTATGAATGGAGAAAATTTTGCGAGACATCCGGTGCAATTATATGAGGGCGCGTGGGCGTGGGTTGTGTTTGCGGTAGTGTTTGGATTGTGGCTCGTTCGACGCGAAGGGGGAGGGCGCTTGAAGGAATGGGCAAGGCCGGGATGGGCGCTTTTTTTGTTTATTGGTTTGTATTTTGCCGGAAGGTTTGTGATCGAATTCTTTAAAGAATATCAGCTTGGGGTGGGGACGGATGGGTTACCGTGGGGGATGACGATGGGGCAGGCGTTGTCGGTGGTGCCGGTAGTGGTGGCAGGAGCCTGGTTTGCGTGGTGGGCGAAAGATATTGTGATTAGGAAGTCATAATTACGAACGTTATGAAAATTAAAATTCTTTGTGAAAATTCCGTGAAGCATGCTAGCAGTTCTGACCCGCAAAAGAATTGCTTAGCTGAGCATGGGTTTTCCGTGTATTTGCAAGGAGGGAATGTTGACGTTCTTTACGATACGGGGCACACCGACGTTTATTGGCGGAATGCAGGAGTTATGGGAATTGATCTTGAAAATGCAGATTTCGTAGTTTTATCTCATTATCATTGGGATCACACTGGAGGACTCCAAAATCACAGGTTTACAAGTAAAAAAAGGTTGGTTTTGCATCCTAAAATTTTAGAGAAGCTTCCATTGGGGGAAACGCGAAAAATTAGAGATGACTTTGAGATTGTTGAGTCGACTGATGTGTTGGAATTTTCTGACGGAATGTTTTTTCTTGGGGAAATCCCGAGAGTTAGTTTTGAGAAAGGTTCGTACAAAAATGATCCGATGCTTGACGACTCTGCAATGGTCGTGAAAACCTCAAATGGGATCATTGTTATTGTGGGGTGCTCTCATTCTGGGATTCGTAATATTTGCGAGTATGCGAAGAAGGTAACTGGACAGAAACTTTTTGCTGTTATTGGGGGATTTCATTTATCCGGTTCTGACGCTGAGGTAGTGGAGAGAACCATTGAGTATTTTAAAAACGAGAAAGTTCCGCATATTTATCCGATGCACTGCGTTGATTTCCCTGCAATGGTGAGGTTTCATGAGGCCCTGGGAGCGCAAAAGTTGTCAGTTGGGGATGAGATAGAGTTTGTGATATAATTTGGCCGTGCATAAAGCGGATTTGTATAAAAAGGGAGAGAAAGGGCTCAAGGGGATGCCTTCGGCGTCTTTTTGTCGCTGTTTGGCGTGCAAACATTATTGTACGATTCCAGAGGGGGAGACGGGGATTTGCGGTGTGCGGATGAATAATGGGGGTCGGTTGGAGTTGCTTGTTTACGGGCATCCTGCGGCTGTGAATGTGGATCCGATGGAGAAGAAGCCGATGTATCATTTTTTGCCGGGGTCTTCGATATTTTCTATTGGGACGGTCGGGTGCAATTTGAGCTGCAAATTTTGCCAAAATTGGGATCTTTCGCAGGCTACGAAAATTTTAAAGAGGAAGATCAAAGAACCGGCGCAAAGGCGGAAAAGTTTGGTTCAGTTGTGCGAGGGAAAGCTTAAATATGGGATAGCCGAGTTGGGCGAGGGACTGGGGTCGGGGACAGGGGCCGGGCTAGAGCCAGACTTGGATTTTTTTGAACCGGGGGGGCTGGGCGGGTTTGGCGGGCAGGAGCGACTTAGCCCTGATGAAGCGGTTAAAATGTGTAAAGAAAGTGGTGCGCGAGCGATCGCGTACACATACAATGAGCCGACGATTTTCTTTGAATATGCTCGAGATATCGGGGTGAAGGCGCGGGCAGCCGGGTTAAAAAATGTTTTTGTGACGAGCGGGTACGAGAGCTCTGAGACGCTTGCGGCGTGCGAGGGGTGGATGGACGGGATGAACATAGATATCAAGTCGTTCAGCGAAGAATTTTACCGCAACATTTGCGGAGTGGAGTTGAAGGGGGTTTTGGAAACCGTGCGGAAGGTTTTTGAAATGGGGATTTGGGTTGAAATCACTACGCTCGTGATTCCCGGGATGAATGATTCTGACGAGGAGTTGAAGGGGGTCGCCGCGTTTATTGCGGGTTTGTCGATTGATATGCCGTGGCATGTTACCGCTTTTCATCCAGCATATAAAATAATGGATCGTCCGGAGACGCCTCCTTCGACCTTGGAGCGGGCGTGGAAGATTGGGCGGGCGGCGGGTTTACGATACGTCTATACCGGGAATATTTTTGGCGGGCATGATGATACGGAGTGTCCTTCATGCGGGGAGGTGCTGGTTGAGAGGATGGGGATGGGGTGCAGGGAAAACCGGGTTGTTGTGGCAGAAGAGGACCCGCCAGAGGCGGGTGGGGCGGCGGGGGGCGGCGGGGGCACGAGGGCAGGTTTGGGCAACGTGAACAAGGGCGGCGCGTGTTTCAAATGCGGCGAAAAAATTGCGGGGGTGTGGAAGTAGTCCGGTTGCGGAGTTTGTGCTATATTTGTGCCGCTATGCAAATACGTGAGCCGGTTGTCGCAAATCAATTTTATCCTGGGGATCCTGCGAGGTTAAAACAGGATGTTTTGAGGTATATTTCCGGGGCGGAATTTTCAAAAGAGGTCGAGAAACAGCTCAAGAAAGGCGGCCACGTAAAGGCCGTGATTGTGCCTCACGCCGGCTATATCTACAGTGGACCTGTTGCCGGATACGGCTACAAGTTGTTGAAGGCTCTGCCAAAGGACATTGAGTGGAAAGTTTTGCTCTTGGGGCCGTCGCATTTTGTGCCTTTTAATGGCGCGTCGGTGTTTCCGGATGGCGTGTGGAAGACACCTCTGGGGAGTGTGCGTGTTATGGATATTCGCGGCGAGCTTGGCGGTAAGCCTGGCGAGGACGAAGACGACGAAGTTTTTTTGAATATTCCGGAAGCGCATAGCGAGGAACATTCGCTGGAAGTTCAGGTGCCGTTTTTGCAAATTTGTTTGGAGAAATTCGTTTTGTATCCCATTGCGTGCGGAGGGGTGAGGCCGGATTTTCTGGCTGAGAAGCTGGCGGAATTTGTGGCGCGCGATGATGTGATCGTAGTTGTGTCGAGCGATTTGAGTCACTATTTGCCTTATGATGAGGCGGTTACGGTGGATCGCGCGACTTTGGATGGGATTACTAAGATGGACATTGAACGCGTGATTGAAAGAGGCGACGCGTGCGGGATAAAAGGGATTTTGAGTTTAATGTTTTTGGCTGAAAGATTTAAGTGGAAGCCTGTGCTTTTGGATTATAAAAATTCGGGTGATACAGCGGGGGATAAAAGTGCGGTTGTGGGGTATGGGAGCGTGGGATGGGTAGAGCCCGGGCATTAGTTAACGGGCACGTGATGCCCGGGCGTGAGGGGTGGGTAGAGTAGATTTTAATTCGGATTTGTGAGAGAATTGTGGTATGAGAGAGGTTGAGATAAAAATAAGCAAAAAATCTTTAGACAAAGCTGTAAGAAATTCTTCCAGGATAGAGGGACTTAGTTTTTTGCGAGCAAAAAGGGATACCGTCGCTATTAATTTATTAAAAAAACATGGGCGAGCATTCTCGATATAATGTTGGCGGCGATGAAGTTGAGATGAATGGCGTTTTGAAAAACAAACTTGGAGTATCGGACAAGGAGAGGCTCGAAAATATTGAAACCCTATTATTGAATGACTCATATGGGTGTTTTACTGAGCTTTTACGAAAGGGAAAAATTAAATTTGATGTTAAATTAATTTTTGATATTCATAAATATTTCCTTTCTTCCCTTTACTTTTGGGCTGGCAAAATTAGGACGGTAGAAATTTCTAAAAATAACATTCTTTTTTGTGCGTCATCTCAAATTTCGAAAGAGTTAGACGCTTTTGATAAAATTCTTGCTAAGAACATTCCCACTATTACGGATAGGCGAGAAATTGTCTCATCGAAATTGGCAATTATCCATTGTGAATTTAATGCTATTCATCCTTTCAGGGAAGGGAATGGGCGAGCTATCCGCCTTTTTCTTGATTTATTGGCACTTTCCGTTGGTTTTGATGTTATAAACTACGATGCTAATTCGAAAAAAGATTATATAAAAGCTTGCGTTTGGGGGATGAGTAGCGATTATTCGAAAATGAAAAATATTATTTATAAAGGACTTATTAACAATGTTAACCATGCTTAATGATAAAATTAAAAAATATCTATTAAGTGTTGCGCGAGCGACAATTGCTTTGAAACTTGGGGTTGGCGGGGCAGAAATGCAAATGCCTCGCGGAGAGGAGGCTCAAGTTTTGAATGAGAAGCGCGGCGTTTTCGTGACGCTTGAAATTGGTGGACGGCTGCGCGGATGCATCGGGCATATTGTTGGAGTTTTGCCACTT
>JBAZPI010000049.1:0-5997 GCA_041648305.1 Candidatus Altimarinota bacterium
ATATCTTTGTGGCTTGTTTCCCGTTGAGTGATTTTACCTCAAGTACAACAGCGTAGACTCCGTCAAACTCATAAATTATACCTGTTGGAGAGACTTCTTCTGACGTTTTTCCGTTTCCGAAATCCCATTTATACGTTAGCCCCATATCCTTCTGTCCTGAATATCCTTCTGTTGCCGAAGCGTCAAAATCTATACCGTTCTCTGAAGCAAATTTTTTGTCGAATGAAATATATTTTCTTGATGTTGATAACATATAATTTTCGTCATATTGTTCGACGAACTCTTCTCCTACCTTAAGTCCAATTTTCAATTCTGGTTCTTTCACCTTTATGTCGAGCTTGCTTTCTCCTGTTCCATATTTTTCCGGCTCACTTGACTTAATTTTGACTGAAGCTCTGTAGGCTCCTGGGGTTTCGTATACGCAGAAGTTCGTAAATCCTTTTTTATCAAGAGTATTGTAGGGTGGTTCATAACATTTACTATCGCCGCTGATGATATATCCGTCCCCCATTAGATCCCATTCAATCTGACTTTCTGTAATCGTTTTTCCGGATGGATCTACTGAACCCAACACATCAAATCTAACTATTAGTGGTGCTGGACCCTCTGACGCTGTTGCAACCAGTTTGGTTTGGACAAATTTAATGTCTTTTATGAGATTGGTGAGTGCATCTGCTGAAAACACTACGTCTCTTAAATTTTGATTCGTAACGCCTATTACGTCCGATTTTTCACCGCCACTAAGTTCGTCGATCAATGTACCGGTTCCGCCATCACCCGTCGTGCCAACATGTATGCTACTCTGTAAAGTTGTTATTTTGTCTGTCAGATCGGTAAAGGCGCCTGTAATGCTCGTCACTTGATTTTCTACTGCTATTCCTTCGATGCTTTTTGATGCTTTATTCAATTTCGGCAACTGATTAATCAAAAGTCCGTCTATACCCGCAAAATCCTCTATGATCACTTTGAATAATGCCGGGATTGAAGTTGGTGTCTCTGGATCGAAGAGATCTATTTGTATACCATCCCAGTATGCTTGCAAACCTCCTCCAAAGTCTAGCGTACCTTCTTCCTCTCCAGAATTCGCAATATCTGCAAACATTTGGATTCCATCCATTTTCTTATTAAGCCATCTGATGGTGTCGTTGATTTTACTGCTAACTTGTGAGAAAGCGGTTGCCTTGAACTTCAAGTCTTGAAGTTTTGATCTTGCATTATTTAGATACTGAAGAATCAATGATTTTGGTGGAGAAACAAGGCTGTCTTTTGCTGCATCTGATTTCAAAGTTTTAAACGTTTCGTAGCTTTCATACACGAATATGTATCCCTGAACAATTTCCTTTGTTGAGGTTGAAATTGCCTCTGTTGAATAATTAAATCCCGTTGCCGCCCAACCCTGGACTTCGCCTTCCACCGCCCCCTCTCCCTCGAATGGGCCGGTCAAAATTGTATTAACTATGGCGTATGAGCCCAGAATTAGGAGAAGCCCTACCGTCGTGTAGCCGATTGCCTTTTTCGCTTTGTCTGTTTTTTCCGTTTGGCCGCCCGCGGTCAAATACATTACTCCGGCGTAAATTATCAGGAGAATCGCCACTAGGCCGAGGAAGGACAATGCATAATTCACCACTTTTTGAACTAATTCCCTGACTGATTTTGCCTTGTATAGCCCAGGGTCATAGCCTTCCGGGCTGATGGAAACCAACTCTCCTTGATATTTGGTGAAGGTGATATTTTCCTCCTCACATGTGACGACCGGAAGATCTTCACACCACTCATAGCTGGCAGCGTTGGCCGTGTTTGCGTTCGGCGCTGCGTCTGGCGCTGCGATGGACGGAATCGAAAATGCCGCCAAAAGACACGATAGCAATATTGCTTTTTTGATTATTTTCATAGGGATAGGTTTGTTATTCGGTTTTTAATTATATATTTGTATTTGTTTTTCTCAAAATTATTCCGCTATTTCTGCTATTCCGCTATTTCCGTTTCCGGTTGGTATTCGTTTTCTTCTTGGAAAGTAATCAATGTATTTGTGATAGCGAAAGCTCCGAGAGCCAAAATTATTCCTATAATCGCTCCCGTGATCAGCTTTTTGACCTTTTCCTTTGTGGCTTCTTCCGATCCCGCAGCCACGTACATATAACCTGCGTAAAGCAACACAACAAATGCGATTGTCGCCACAAATCCTGAAACAAAATTTGTTATCATCACGATCAATTGTTTTCCACGTTCCGGATCCGGCATGTCGATTATGGTGTCCGGATTTAAGTCCGCGTCTTTGCTTTGCACAAATATAAATCCTCTTACAATCACTTCTGACAACGCCGCGAGAACCAGTCCAACGGCTGCAATCCCAATATTTTTAATACTTTTTTTCCTACTCTCTTCCTCACCTCCGCCAATCATTATCTTTATTCCGTTCACGATAATTACCAATAACGCTATCGCCCCCAGCGCAACTTCAATAAATCCCACTATCCCCCTGACTTGTTCCACTCCTTGCAAAGCGTACTGTTGCGCCCTTGTTTTGTCTTCAAGGACTTCTCCGGCTCTACTGCCTTCTCCAAAGAAAACTTGTTTCACGGCGACATCCGCAAGTTGGATTATTATCAATCCCAGAATAGCAAAAGCCAAGCCTTTTTTTGCCTTGGTCGCTGTTTCTTCAGTGCTTCCACCGAAAATCAGTTTTATTGCGAGAACCACGATCATGATAATCGCGATTCCACTCATCAAATATTTGATAACGTCTATGGCGAAATATGCCGTGCTGCCCAGCGTTCCCGTTCCTGGAGTGTTGTAATCGACTGGAGCGTCCGGATGTTTGAAATATTCGAAGTTTTCCAAGCCCGTTCCGCCCCCTATAACGTGAAGATCGTCGACTGGCAGATAGGATAGGCGCGCGGCGTATGCGGCGTGTATCGTGAGGCCTAGATTGATCAGGAGGAAGGCTATAAGTAAACTTTTTGCTATTTTTTTAATCATTTATTTTAAAAGATTAAACGGATATAGGAATAGTTCTGTTTCCAAGATGGGATACTCCTGTAATTTGGCTGGTTTTGAGAAGTAGCCGGTTGTAAGAGTACTAACTATCGCGAATGCTCCATAAATGACTATTACACCTATAACGGCTGCAATAAGGAGCCGTTTTGCCTTGTTCATCTTTTCTTCCTCTCCTCCCGCTGTTAAATACATGATTCCTCCGACCAAAATCAGGAGCAAAAGCAACGGACCTACGAATGAAACGACTAGATTCGTTATGCCCGTAAGCTCTTCTATTCCCCTTTCTATACTTGTGGTCGGTTCCGCTCCCGTTGTTGAGTACATGTCCTTGTCTATTGTGTAGAAGACGTTTTCAACAAAGGTATTGGCGACTAATAGAATTATTAGTCCGAGAAGCGAATAGATGACTCCGTTTCTGGCTTTTTTGACGCTTTCTTCCTCTCCGCCTCCCACAACTAATTTCACTCCATTTATCACCAACATCAAAACCGCCAATGATCCTATGAAATATTTTATAAATACCATTATAACTTCCACTCTTTTGTCGAATAACCCGACTCTTTCAATCATATATTCCGGATCGAGAATTCCTCCTTTTGGATCCGTCATAAATGGCTGTAATTTCCCATAAAACCCGACTATTTCCGCCACTTCTCCCGACAGGCTGATTATCGCCAACGCCAGTATACTCATAAGAAGTCCTTTTGAAGATTTTTTTACCGCTTCTTCGTCTCCACCTGATGTTACGTATTTTGCACCCATTATGATTATAAAAAGCACCGCAATAACCGCTGCCAAGATTTTCCCGTATTTGATGGCGCTTTCAATTGCGATCTTTGCAATTTCCTGCCCGCTTGGGGATACAGCCGGGTTTGGGAGACCGAAATACTTACTGCTATCAGGAATAGGGAGGTGGGTCTTGACTTCTACGTCGGCGGGTTCGTCGTCGCCAGACGCGTCGCCGGACGTGTCGGCCGCGTCGCCAGGAGCGTCGCCAGGCGCTGCCAAAGCCGTGTTGCCATTTGACATAAAATTTATGGCAAGTCCCGCGTTTACAAGCGAGAATGCGACTAGAAAACTAAGGATTATTTTTTTCATTTATTTTTGTTTATCTATTGCTGAATTATATCATATTTATAGGTGTGTGTAAACCCGTAAAATCGTGCGTTTTCGCCTAATTTCGCTTGCAATTTACAGGGTAGAATTGCTATACTTCTGGCACTTATGAAGTCTGCGGGCTTTTTGGGGGTATCAAAATTTGTTTATATTTTATATAAAGACACTAAATAATGAAAGACGTAAAGGAGATCGCAAAGAACAATGTAATTACGAACTATGTCAGGGGCTGCTTCTATGAGCTTACGAAGGTCACTTGGCCTACGAAAAATCAAGCTGTCAGGTTAACGATCATAGTTCTTGGATTTTGCTTGGTTTTTGCGGTTTTTTTGGCCGGAGTCGATTTCTTCGCCAATGAAGGATATATGAAGGTTTTGGACTGGGCGTTCAGGTTTGCGGCAAGCGCTGGACAGGCCGGGCAATAATAATTTTATTTAATCGATTTTGACCGATGGCAAAACAGATTGAAGGTACAGGTAGAAACTGGTATGTGATACACACTTATAGCGGGTATGAAGACGCTGTGAAAGAAGCTTTGATGCAAAGAATCGAATCTTTGGGCATGCAGGATTTGATTTTTGAGGTTGTTGTGCCGAAGGAGACGCAGATCGTTATCAAGAAAGGTCAACCTGTGACGGAAGAGAAGAAGATTTTCCCCGGGTATGTTCTTGTTGATATGATCGTTACAGATGATAGTTGGTATGTTGTCCGAAATACTCCGAATGTGACCGGATTCGTTGGGTCAGGCACTATTCCTGTTCCTGTTTCTCCTGAAGAATGGCATATTGTGAAGAAACAAATGGGTAAGGCCGAGCCTAAATTCAAGATCGACTTTCGTGAAGGAGACAATGTTGTTGTTTTGGATGGGCCTTTTGCGAATTATGAAGGGCTTGTTAATGTTGTCGATGAAGGGAAGGGTAAGATTAAAGTTCTTATTACAATCTTCGGTCGCGAAACTCCGGTTGAACTGGATTTCACACAGGTGAAGAAGAAGTAGGGGGCGGGAGGCGGGGATATTTTCCGCGTGTGCGGGGTGTACGCGTGTGCGCGTGTGCGGTTTTTTCCCGAGGAAATCTTCTAATCTGTAAACTTTTCCTCGGGGAAATCCGGCTGTTTTTCCCCGGGGAAACCGTCTAACCTGTAAATCCCAACCTGTAAACTTTTCCTCGGGAAAGTCGAGTGGAAATCGAGCGCTCCCCGCGCGGAAAAATTTGCGCTTTTTTTGCATTGCCGTTAATATTCCGTCGGTGGTTTTGAATGGCCACCCCCTACCCTGTTTCTATGAAAAAGTTCACAGTTTTCACAGTACTCCTTACTATAGTTATCGTTGTTGTCGCAGCGGAAACTTTTGTGAACAAATATTTGCCTGCGGTAAATGGAGATTCCGATGTACTCCAGGAGCAGACTGGTTACAATTTACCGAGTGAATTGGATTTATCCGCGGCGATGCAGAGCAATGTTCTTGGGGCAGATGGGACCGACATGGCAGCTGATACGTCGACTGGCGAGGCAACCGACGGTACGATCGGCGGTGTGGTTGGCGGATCGACCGGCGAGTCTGCCGGCGGCGGTGGCACGCAGTCCGATGGGCTTGATTTCTTAACTGAGTTGGGAATTCCCACTCTCGATGGGGTTTCTGGCGGGGCTCCCAGCGGCGCTTCTGGTAGCGGCGCTTTCGACATAGAGGATTTTTCTAGCAGTTACGAGCATGCTGAAGGACAGGGAGAATATCTTAGGAATGATCAGATCGTGAATAGTGGTTTTGTTGGGGCTTACATGACGGAGGAAGAGCCGGACGGGCTTCTATATAAGAGTGTGAGTATTGGGGATTTGGTTGGGGTGAGTTCGAAGAAATATTTGATTACAAATGGAACAACAACTTTT
>JBAZPI010000050.1:0-5895 GCA_041648305.1 Candidatus Altimarinota bacterium
TTTCGTAGCAACAACAGCTAAGCCTTTCGGGAACAGAAAATTCCTGAAATATCCGTCTTTTACTTCGACAACATCTCCTTTATAACCCAATTTCGCAACGTTTCCATTTAAAATAACTTTCATTATATAAGCGGTTAATTCTAATTTTTGAGCCCCTAATAAATAGCGAAAATCCATTCAGAAGTAAAGATGTTTTTCAGCATGTCCCTAAATCTCCGATTCCTCAACATCATAAATCACAAAATGCCAATCTAATATATTGGAAAATCTGTCTGAAGGAAACGCCACGTTATCCATTTTAATTCCTTCGACCTTCCCGTCCGAAGCATAATAATACACAGGTTTGTACAAAAAAATCGCGGGAATATCTTCAGCAATTTTCTCGGCAATCAATTTCAACTTTTCCTCGCGCTTAACCGGGTCAAAAACAGACCTCACGTCCTCAATCAGACTATCGACCTGGAAACTCTTGTAATTAGACAAATTGAGTCCATTCGCGCCAATCTGAGTTGAATGCCAATAACTATACGCATCCAAATTATATCCCAACGTTTGTCCGATAAAGAGCAGATCGTAACTTCTATCCATTATTCGCTCATTTAACTTATCAACAGGTAGTAATTCAACATCTATCTCCATTCCAATCGCCTCCCATTGGTGCTCAAGATAACTAACCACAACTTTAGTTTCCCCCGCCTGCTGACTTCCCTCGGGGAATTGCCTTGCTATCAAACTTAAATGTAAAGTTTGCCCATCATCGTCAGTTCTATACCTAGAATCTAAACTAGCATACTCATAGCCAGCCTCATAAATTGCTCCATTAGCATTATCAATGCTTGGTTGGTATATCCACTCATCAGCCTTACCAAGCTCCAGAAGAGGAGTATTTACAAGCTTTTTATCAGACAACTTCGCCATAAGCTCATCCTTGTAAATAGATTTTTCAAGAGCAATTCTAATAAGCTCGTCCTGAACTTCAGGCGAATCCATATTCACAAAAACAGCCATATATTGAGGTAACTCATACGGAATCATCACGAATTCACCGGTTTTCTTCACTTTATCAGCATACTCACCTGAAATCTTCACAATTCCATTCACAGCATTGAGCTGCTCCATCAATTGATCCTCGGTCGAATAAGAAATAAACCTGAAATGCTCCAATTTTGGATTAACGCCATAATAATACCTGTTTGCCTCAAGCGTAACCTGCATACGCCCATCTTTGAACACCTGAATAGGCTCGGAAACTTCGTATGGGCCGCTACCGATAGGCTCCTTGTTAAATTCATTTTGCAAAAGATCCATGACAGGAACGCCCTCCAAAATATGTTTTGGCAGAAGTCCGGTCGTTAAACTTGTAATAAAAAAGATATTCGGCTTCTCCAACTTAAATTTGATGGTCTTCTCATCAATCACTTCAATTTGAACACCATCAAAATTGACCTTCAAAATCTCATTCGCAAAAGTAGGATCCTGAACCACCTCAGCAAAAGTATAATAAACATCCTCGGTCGTAAGATCGACTCCATCGTGCCACTTCAATCCGTCTTTCAAAACAAATGTATATTCAGTTTTCTCCTCATTAATGGTCAAATCGGCCATGTCACCGACTATCGCACCGGTCTCCGTGTCATATTTCATCAACCCGGAAAAAACCAGCCTCGAAACCTCTCGATCCAAAATATTATAGTCGACAAAAAGAGGATTTAAATTTTGGAAGCCGTTCGGCCCGACCAAACCTTCGGTATAGATATCAACTTTCCCAAAATTGAAAAGACCATAAGGGAAAATTATCATTTTCAAAAACATCAAAATAATCACACCCAGGCAAGCAAAAGAAATAGCTTTGTCTAAATCGCTATAGGATCTGAAAACCTTCCCTAATTTGCGAAAAATTTTCATATTTACTGAACAAAAAGAAACGCAACAGAATTTGCAACGAACGCCACTACTAGAACAATCGTGGCTACGTGCAAAACTTTTTCAGCACCCCTTTTGCTAGTATAGAACCCTCCGCTACCTCCGAAGGTCGCGGACAATCCGGTTCCCCTCTGTTGAGATAAAACAGCAAGGACTAAAAGGATTGAAAATACTATCTGAGTGACAAACAATATTGTACGCATTTTATTAAAAAATTAAATGTTCAAGCCAATTAATAACACCAAACACGAGTGCACCTATAGCATAAGTACCCAAATTTTGAAAGACCAAAGTAACATCTCTGAACTGAATTACATCCAAAAAGTAACTTAAAAACCATAAGAGCAAACCGTTTATAACAATCAGGAACACTCCGCCGGTAATAAAAATCAGCGGCATTGAAAAGGCTTTCAAAATAGGTTTAATAAGAGAATTTAGTAAACCAACAACCACCCCTCCGATCACAAAAAATGTCAGCCCGCCTGTGTACGTAACCCCATCAACAAACTCAGTCATAACGTACAAAGCACCTCCATTAAGAGCTATACCAAAAATGATTTTTACAATCAGCCCCATAGTTATTTTAGTTAACAGCTTTTCTGATCTCAATTTTAACAGGATTTCCCTCTATCTCAACATCTTTTACAGCATCGTACTCAAGCTCCCCAGCCTGATTCAACTCGACCGCCAATGTTTCCCTCTCGATATAATCAGCAAAATTCGTAATAGCGATCTCAATCTCACCCTCGGCTCGCACGAGCAAATAAATTCTGTCAGCAACCTCGTACCCGGTTTCTTTTCTCATTTCCTGAACATATCTGACTATCTCACGGGCATATCCCTCTTGAACTAGCGCCTTGGTAACATGTGTATCAAGGATAACAACAACTCCATCTTCACTTTCAACGTCATACCCCTCCTTGCCTCTAAACCCAATTTCAATTTCATCAGGCTCCAAAACAAATTTCCCAACCTTAACCTTGCCATCTTTTCCAATAGTAAATTTCCCGGCTTTCGCGTCCTGAATAATCTGTTGAACATCCTTCCCGTATTTTGGACCAAGTTTTCTCGCATCCGGCATAGCCGTGCGCTCAATCAAATCACCAACTTCATCGACAATCTCAAGTTCCTTAACGTTCAATTCTTCTAAAATAACGACCATCTGGTCTTTGATCCACTTTTTCTGAATACCACACGGCAACGCCACCTGAACGGCCTTTAAAGGCTGTCTAACCTTCATTTTCGCCTTGCCCCTAACGCTATGTCCAAGATTGACCACTTTTCTAACCGCAGCCATTTCTTTATTTAACTTTTCATTCACCAAACTTTCTCGGATAGTAGGCCAGTCCTCCATATGAACAGATTTCTTCCCGGTCAAATTTATGAATATCTCATCAGAAATAAACGGCATGAAAGGAGCGAGCAATTTGCAGAAAGTAGTCAAAACCATATAAAGAGTCTGATATGCCTGTTCTTTATCCTCATCATTCTCGCTCTTCCAGAATCTGCGACGCGATCTTCTGACATACCAATTAGACAAATTCTCCAAGAAACCCTGCATCGGACGCGTAGCCCAAGTAAGATTGTAGTTATCCATATTGGAAGTAACCTGCCCAATCAATACATTAAGTTCGGATAAAATCCACTGATCAAGCTTATTTAAAGGAGTGAATCGCGCAGCTTTCGCCTTTTCATAAGGTTTGAATTTATCAATATTGGCGTATGTAACGAAAAAACTGTATGTATTCCAAAGCGTTAGAGTGAATTTCTTCACAACCTCATCAACATGCGCTTCGGAAAATCTGACATCCTCAGCCAAAGGCGCGGTTGAGCTATACAAGAAATATCGAAGACTATCGACTCCCTTCGCATCAAATAAGTAATTGGGATCGGGATAATTTTTCTTTCTCTTGGACAACTTCTCTCCATCAGCCGCAAGGAGAATTCCATTCACAATAACATTCTTGAACGCAGGCTTATCGAACAAAATCGTAGACAAAACATGCAGCGTATAGAACCATCCACGAGTTTGATCCAGCCCCTCCGCAATAAAATTCGCCGGGAAATTATCTTCAAAAAATTTCTTGTTCTCAAAAGGATAATGAAGTTGAGCGTAAGGCATCGATCCACTCTCGAACCAACAATCCAGAACGTCCTGCACGCGCAAAGCGCGCTTTCCGCATTTCGGACATTTTATTTTCACATTATCAATATAAGGCTTGTGAAGATCCAATTTACCTTTGTTCTTAGGCAATTTGCCGCCAGACAACTTCTCCAATTCCTTCACAGAGCCAACACAAATCTGTCCACCACACTTACACTCCCAAAGAGGAATCGGACACCCCCAGAATCTATTCCTTGAAATCGCCCAGTCGCGCGCCCCTTCAAGCCACTTCCCAAATCGCCCATCTTTTATATGAGACGGAACCCAATTAATTTTCTCATTATTTTTCAGTAGCTTATCTTTGATTTTCGTCACCTCAACAAAAAGCGACCTCGTCGAATAATTTAATAGCGGTGTATCGCACCTCCAACAATGTGGATAAGAGTGACGGAAATTCTGTTTCTCAAAAAGTAGTCCCTTGTCATACAGCCACACAGCAATATCCAAATCCTTACCCCTAACCGTCTGCCCAACCCAAGGTTTAACTTCCTCTCTAAAGCGGCCATCCATACCGACATGCTGTATCAACTCCAAATCGTGTTCCAAAGCAAAACCATAATCGTCCTCACCAAACATCGCTCCAATATGGACAATCCCCGTTCCATCTTCACCAGTCACAAAATCAGCCTCGTATATGGTGTAAACTTCCTTCTTGGTCAAACCTTTATAAAAAGGAAACACGGGCTCGTAAGACGTCCCTTCCAAATCTTTTTGATTGATTTTATTCAAAATAACGGCCTTCGGAACTTTCCCCTCCCCAACTCGATCGTAATGTTCAAACTTTTCTTTATAAAAATTCTCGGACGTAATGTAAGTGCCATCCGGATATTCAGGAAAATCTCTAATAGCGAACTTCACATATTTAACTTTCGGACCAAAAGCCAATGCAACGTTCCCGGGCAGCGTCCAAGGGGTCGTAGTCCAGGACAAAACATAAACATCTTCATCCCCATCAGCTTTGATAGCCTTCAGCGCATCTTTATTCAATTTAAACTTAACTGTAAGAGACAAATCCGTCACATCCTTATAACCCTGCGTAACCTCAAAATTCGAAAGCGGAGTTTCGCAGCGAGGACATATATGCATACTCTTGTGCCCGCTATAAATCAGCCCCTTATCCCAAATTTGCTTAAAAATCCACCATATAGACTCCATATAAGTGTTATCGAGCGTCGCGTACGTATCATCAAAATCAACCCACCTGCCGATACGCTTGAACATCTCAGACCATTCTCCTGTGTACTTAAACACACTCGCCCTACACTCATCATTAAATTTATCGACTCCAAAATCAACAATGTCCTTTCGTCCGGACAGCTCAAGTTGCTTTTCCATCTCGTACTCAACCGGAAGTCCATGACAATCCCAACCATTCGTCCGGGGCACATAGTACCCTTTCATCGTCCAATACCTCGTCACGGCATCCTTCAAAGCATTTGCCAAAATATGTCCGTAATGCGGCAAGCCATTAGCAAACGGGGGGCCGTCAAAAAACACATATTTTTTCCTGTCCTTCCTCGCTTTTACAGACTTTTCAAAAATTTGATTTTCCTCCCAATACTTCATCATCTTATGCTCAACTTGAGGAAAAGATTGTTTTGGATCAACTGGTTTAAACATATTTATTTTAAAGTTACGACTGCCTTATTTAACCATAAAAACAGTCGTTTTCAAAGAGAAATTCTCGCCCTGTATGCAAACAAGACATTCCCTCTAATAAACCTCGCTGTGTCCCCCAATATCCACGAAAGTAAAAACAAAAACAGTTTTGTTGTCCAACACTTCTTTTCTATAAATAGCACGAACAT
>JBAZPI010000051.1:0-5889 GCA_041648305.1 Candidatus Altimarinota bacterium
ATCGTAAGGAACATAGCTCAAAATATGCCCACCTTTATTTACCAAGGCATCAAGCCGCCCGTTTTTATCAATAATTGAAACCATTTCAGCCTTCTTTAAGAAAGACTTATTTCCCCAATAATCCTCGAACGATTCGAAAGAAAATCTCGAGTCAATCTTTTTTTCGGCATATTTGAACGCACCCGTCCCAACCACACTTTCCCCATCCCATTCTTCAGGAAAAATATAGACGGTGGAAAGCCTTTGTAACAGAAGCGGATCAGGCTCGTACGTCTCTACTTCAATAGTATCAACATCCATCCGTCTGACTTCTTTTATAGTGGAAAGCAAATCTTTCAACTCCGATTCCTCGCCAAATCGCGCCCTATCAATGCTTTCAATTACATCCAAAACGTCCAAACTCGATCCATCATGAAATTTTACATTTTTTCTAATGTTGAACTCCCAAATCTTGTCGTCAAGAAGCCCCCAAGAAATGGCCAAACACGGCGTCATATTCAAGTCTCTATCAGGTTTAATCAATGGTTCGTAAATATTATTGAGTCGCTCTCTGGAAAAGGAGTTAAATACGGTTGGATTCAATCCTTGAACCGGAAACGGCTCAACAACAACAAGCTCATCTGTCGGATATGTCTTATCTTCGCGCGTAAATCTTTCATAAAAACTCACAAAATCACTCTCGAAAAATAGATACATGAAAAGACCGATAAACACAGCCACGAACATAGCCGCTCCGACGATCTTCATTATTTTCTTCAGTGTTGCCATTAACATTGCCATTTTATAGGTACAATTCGCACAACTTTATCAGGGTATTATACCATAAAAAAGGCTGAAATAAAAGGCTCCCAATTGGTTTACGCTATTAAACCAGTTCCGGACATCAATCTCGTGACATACAAAGTAAGTTTTAAACCAGAAGAATAACTTTGTTCTTTGAAAATCCTAGATTGAATTTAATAAATCCCATTGAAACTCTTTAATCTTTTCAGCGTTTCCATGCTTGGAAACCACGCCCCAATAACTACCAGAGTTATGAAAATCGAGCCTGTCTTTGATACGGATTTGGTTGCGTTTGCTCAACCTTCGTCCGCTTGGATACAAAACTACACCCAAAAATTTCAGACCATGTTTTGTTTCAACAACCAAATTATTTTTTGCATGTAAGCTCAACTTCAGGTCATTTTCAATAAAATTGGCGGTTAGTGCTTTGATTCGCAACAATTCATCTTTATTCCTGCTGAAAATCACAAAGTCATCTCCATAGCGAAGATATGCCTTGCACTTCATCTCGTGTTTAATAAACCTATCAAGTTCATTGAGATAAATGTTTGAAAAGATTTGACTGGTCAGGTTGCCGATTGGCATTCCAACTCCTTCTTTAATTTCAAAACTATCAATAATCTCTTTGAGCAAGACCAGCGCTTTTTCATCTCGGATTTTACGTTTCAAAAGCTGGAATAGAATATCATGATCGACATTATCAAAAAATTTACGAATATCAGCTCGCCAAACAAAACCATTGGCATATTTTTTAATAAATACCTGTGTTTTATCAATTGCGCCCGTCAATCCTTTCCCACATCTACACGACCAAGCGTCGAATATAAAAGTTCTATCAAAAATCTCGACCAAATAATCATAAAAAAGCCGATGAATAACTCTGTCCCTGACGGAAGCTACGGAAATCTCTCTTTTTTTGTTGTCCGTAACGATGAATTTTCTGTAGTCTCCGTGCTTGTATGTACCATTATCCAAATCATGATGAAGACTGAGAAGTTCTGCCTCGAGGCTATATTGAAAACAATCCAAACCATGCGATGGTTTTTTGCCTTTTCTATACCTAAACCAACTTTGATAAATATTTTTTAACCCTAAATCAATGGATTCATTACCAATCATAAACAGAACTTATGAAGTCTTTAAGACAATAGTGGACACCAACCACAAACTCAATAAAAGATGGAGATTTTCGCTTGGCATTGGAACCGAAGATTCCATTGTGGAACTTGTAAAAGAGCTTGTAATGGCAAAGAACGCACCAAAACAACTGAAAGGCAGTTATCTGATCAAAGCAACCGCTTCTTTAGAAGTCCTTAAAATGAAATTACGACTGTATATCGAATTTAAACTTGTAAATGAAACCGTAGTTTTCCAACTGCAAAATAAAATTGAAGAAATCGGCAAAATGCTTGGAGGTTGGCTCAAGTCCACATACAGCACATAAACCATCGCCGAGGCACGCAAACGGGCGTTATCGTTCTGATTGTCTGCATTGTTCTCATTGAGGTTAACCTGACGATTGTTGTCATTCCAGTCAACGCCAGAAACATTGCCGATATTGACCGAACCTATCCGTTTAACAGCTGTAATCGCAATCGCAACTGTTCGCATTGGTTTGCATTTTTCACCCGCTTAAAGCAGGGAAATTCGGCTCAAACGTGATGGTAGATGTGCTTTTTCTTTTGAACACCTCAGAAAGATGCCTTTGATACTTCATCATTCTGTTTTTTGGTGCGCAAATTCGTAGTAGCCTTGCCATAAAGGCAGGTGACTATTCACTACGCTCCGAATCATATCAGATTTTTTCTGAAAACCTCAAAAATTTTCGTCGCGCGAAAAACCCTCTGGAATACAGAGGGTTTTAAAGATAAAAATAAAATTCAAAAAATGATAAAATCCAAATATCAAGCAGCTTTAGGCACATCTACCACCACCGAGGCACGCAAACGGGCGTAAGCGCTCCGAGTGCCTGCATCGCGCTCACGGAGGTAAACCCGACGATTGTCGTCATCCCAGCCAACGCCAGAAACATCGCCGTTTTTTTCTGGTTCATCATTGACAAAAGTCCAAGTTCCATCCTGTTTCACGTAGTCATTTATAGGTTCTCCGCGTTTCAAAGAATCCATCATCAAGGCAAGCATTCTCTTCAAATCAACGCCTGAAACACCTTTTTTGGCATATTCTTGCGCAAACCACTGACCTCTTTCTCTCAAGGTTTTCTTTACATCATCACCTTCGAGCAATTTAGGTTCTTTTGCACCTTCTGTAACAGCAATTCTCCAACCAATGATTGTATTATCCTTAACACCATCACGTTTGTCGGCTCTTGCAAAGGCCTTCTTATGCCAATCTGAAACGTAAGCGTCAATTTGGCCGTCCATTGGCTTATTGCTATCCAAAGCCGTAGCATAACGAGCCATTGAAGTGACAGGAATAAGCTGAAGGGAAGGTTTTTCCATTTTCCTAATAACCTCAAGCTGTTCAGGAGTAACTTGTCTTGCAAGAATTTCTTTAGCCTGTTCCATTGTAGGAGCTGGAACATCGCCTTCCTGAGGTTGTTCAGGATTATATAGATTGAAAGTTTTCAAAGTATCCAATGAACCTTGAAATTGAGCATCAACCAATCCGTCTACAAATTTAGCAATTTCCACATCATCGACAACAGCCGTACGTAAAAGAGATGCTATTTTAGCGCGTAGCCTTGGATCTTGAAGACCTGCAGGTCTAACATTGTTTAGCTTAGGGTCGCCTGCGTCTTTAAGCATTTGATCTGCATCAAGTGGCGTACCTTCAGCGGCTTTTCCTGCTATTTTCAGAGATGTAACGCCTGCTGGCGCATCGCCTTTTCTACGTTCTACTCCATCCCATGGTTGTCGTTCTAATGGCATATTAAAATTTGTTAAATAGTGTAAAGGGAGCAATTTAATCACATTACGGCTCAATATGTCAAGCCCAAATGCCCGAAGACTCAATCCTTCTTCAACACCGCTAAAAACGCATCCTGAGGAATATTTACATTTCCAACCATTTTCATCCTCTTTTTCCCGGCTTTCTGCTTCTTGAGAAGCTTATCCTTTCGCGTCCTATCCCCACCATAAAGTTTTGCGGTTACATCCTTTCTAAAAGGAGAAATCGACTCGCGGGCGATAATTTTTCCACCAATCGCCGCCTGTATCACAATCTCGAAATTCGCGCGAGGAATCAGTTTTTTCAACTTCTTAGACATGTCGCGCCCGACATATTGCGCCTCACTTCTATGAACAATCGCCGAAAAAGCATCAACAATTTTCCCGGCAATCAGCATATCCAGCTTCACCAAATCCGACTCCTTATAACCAGTAAATTCGTAATTCATAGATCCATACCCGCTCGTAATACTCTTCAAATTATCGTAGAAGTCTATAACTATGGAAGCAAGCGGCATATCAAACTTCAAAATAACCCTACTTTGATCCAAATACTGAATATCGGTATTAACACCTCTCTTCTTCTGGCACAGGTCCATCACAGCCCCCACGTACTCCTTCGGAACCAATATCTCCAGGAAAACATAAGGTTCTTTGACTGCATCAACAGTCGCAGGATCCGGATACGCCGAAGGACTTGAAATCAGCAATTCTCCCTGTTTATGAACGACAATAATGTACGAAACCGATGGAGCCGTCACTACCAGATCCAAATCATATTCTCTCTCCAATCTCTCCTGTACAATATCCAGATGCAATAGCCCCAAAAATCCACATCTAAAACCGGATCCGAGCGCGCTACTGTGCTCAGGTTCATAAGACAGACTGCTATCATTCAACTTCAATTTTCCCAAAGCGTCGCGAAGGAAATTATAATCCTGCCCATCACTACAAAAGATCGACGCGAAAACATAGGGTTGAACAACGTGATAACCGGGAAGCGGCTTGGCATTAACAATCTCGACTTTTGAACCCCTGGACTGCCAAATTGTATCACCCACTCTCGCATCAGCAACCTCTTTCAAACCAGTCACAATATATCCGATTTCACCATCTTTTAATTCATCGACAGGCTTATATTTCGGTTTAAAATACCCAACCTCCAACGCCTCAACTTTTCTTCCATTATTCAACAGATAAAGAGTATCGCCCGTTTTCACGCCACCTGACATCAGTCTGACATACGCAACTACACCCTTATACGAATCATAAACAGAATCAAAAATCAAAGCCTTTAATTCATCGGTTAGAGGCGCCTTTGGCGGCGGAACTCTCTCTATAATTCTCTTAAGAACAGCCTCGATATTCGTTCCATCTTTGGCAGAAACAGGAATAATTTCTTCCTTCGGAATTCCAAGAGCGTCCTCAATCTCCCGCATCCGCCTCTCAATCTCGGCATTGGGAAGATCAATCTTATTTAAAACGGGAACAATTTCAAGATTGTGATTAAGCGCCATGTAAGTATTCGACAGCGTCTGCGCCTCAATTCCCTGCGTCGCATCAACTATCAAAATAGCTCCCTCCACGGCAGCCAAACTTCGCGAAACTTCGTATGAGAAATCGACATGTCCAGGGGTATCAATCAGGTTCAAAATGTATTTTTCAACCGGCTTGCCAGCCAAAGAAAACTCATACTCCATCCTGACAGGCTGGAGCTTTATCGTTATCCCCCTCTCCTGCTCAAGATCCATAGTATCCAAAATCTGCCCATGCTTCATATCACGCTTTTCAAGCGTGTGGGTAATCTCAATCAATCGGTCCGCAAGCGTCGATTTGCCATGATCGATATGAGCGATAATGCAGAAATTCCGAATTTTAGAGAGATCCATCACGCGGAAATTCTACAGACCCCGAAAAATCTAGGCAAGTACAAAGAGAACCATCTGAAAATTACCGCGCTGCACTCATCACTCTATCAGCGCGATATGAAGCAATTTCCGCCTGTTGAGCCGGACTCAAGCCATCTAAAACATCTCCGTTAACTAAAGTGGACATACTGCATTCTTTTTCAACTCCCTTATTATCACATTCCTGCCACCACCCAACTAAATCTCCAGGTAATCCGCGTCCCCTCAATACAGCCTTTCTGGCTTCTGCTACCGCCGTAAGATCCTTCAAATCTCTCAAATTCATATCCCCG
>JBAZPI010000052.1:0-5810 GCA_041648305.1 Candidatus Altimarinota bacterium
TGCATTGATTCTTTCATCACTTTTTTGCATTCGTCACTCAAAACGCTGGCTTTTCGTACCGAAAAGCCTCCTAATCAACGAAATCTCTTCTCAAATCGACAACTGAAAAAACTCGTGCCTTTTTAGTAAAACGGGGGTTGACACGGCTCGTTCGTTGTGGTTAAATATCACCCTACTAATGTGATATTGTATCTATGCCTCAAGAAGAAATTGATCAATCAGCCAAATTTGATGCTGCTATAGTCATTCCTTGCTACAGCGAAGGAGTTGAGGTAATTCATACATTGGCTTCTATTGCACGCCAAAAGGATATCGGAGATAACAGAATAGGAATTTATTTGGTCATCAATAATTCGAGGGATGCCATCCTTGAAATAGTTAGATCAAATCAAGAGACCTCTGCGTTAGTTCGCCAACTTGCCGAGGAGAGAATGCCAGAAGGATTAAGTGATGATATCCGATATACAACATCAATCAATCCTAGTATGCAATGGTTTGAAGGTATTGATATTTCTCCTAAACAAGCTGCTGAACAAATATTGGCAGCAAATAGATTAAAATTACACGAAATTAATCTATGGGAAGGCGAAAATGCTCCACAAAATTGCAATGTTGGGATGGCTCGAGACATAGGTACTCGCACCGCTATCCCTCATCTCAGAGACAATTCATGCTTCATTGCTCATAGAGATGCTGACAGTCTTGCCCATCAGCGGAGTTTGGCGGTTCTTTTTAAGATATATAGTGATCCAAATATTTTTGCGGTGAAAGGGCAACTTACGGATTTTATTACGGTCTCGGGAGTTGACTCACAAGAAGTATCAAAGATTATATGTGCACGCCACTTGCCGGGGTTTCTTCAATACATAGACAATATCCGGCAAATCATTTTAAACGCTTTAATGTATCCTAAAACCCCAATAATACTACCTGCAAACCATGTAAAAGGAAAAAAAGACCCACGACAAAACAACATTATGCATGGTGCTGACATGTCATTTAGAGCCACTGTATATGAGAAAGCTCAATTCCCCAATATCCCGGGGGGTGAAGCTGCTCAGTTCTCGCATAGTCTGGTAAGAGCTGGTTATCTTGTCCACTTTGAACCAAAACTGATCACAGCAGTCAAAGACCGTTTTTCTGACCGTGCAACAACTGGACATGGCCGTTCACTTCTCCGATACGCTGGATACGATAGGGCTCCAGCACGATTTCCAACAATATCTGTTCAAGCAGATAAGTTCACATTTGAATTTTTAGAACTGTTAGCACAATTTTTTTTTCGTAGCTATAAAAAAGGAAGGACACAGGTGTTATTTCCTAGTGTAGGTGCGCTCCGGACATTTTTAGCACGAAAGGGATTAATAAGAAGGTTTAATCTTTCGACTACTATGATTTCAGATCTTTTGGAAATACTAACCATTACACAAACTCCATCCAAATTGGCGGAAATGGTACTAAGGCTCAGTGAAACAGTTTTTAAGACAACCGTTGAGCACGCACTGAATGAACTTGATCAAGAATTGGGGGCTATGGTACTTAAAGGAAGGGATGGTGCCGCAAATCTCCAAAAACAAGTAAAAGAATGTAAAAGAGACTTCCGAGATTTTGTAAATACCATTAGAAATCTTCAAAAATAAACCTTGGTTCCTCAACCCCCCTTACCTCTCCCTCGTCCACCTATCTATCCTTCTCCTATTCCACGCATCATATCCCCACGTAGCAACTCTTCCGCCGCCGCGCGCGTCAAAATGCATCTGATTGTTCCCGACCCCTATTCCGCCTCCTCCGCGTTTTTCCATAATCCCATGAGCCTTTTTAAATAAACGTTCGGCCATCTCATCTTTATTCCCAAGACCGCATGCTTTTAAAGTCGGACTGCTCTCGCATTGCGCCATCAAAGCATTAAAAGTTAAATTCAACTCTGTATCAACAGCCCTCCCGGAAACATGCTGGCTTTTTCTTTTAACCCTGCCTCCGTACTCCAGATACATATCCACATTACGAGAAAAAGGTCTGAATCCTCCGGACACAACGATCGGAAACCCAACCGCAGTACGTATTTCTTCCATAATAGAAACTAACTCCGGATCTATGCGAGCATATCTATAAACAGGAATACCATCACTTGTTTCATAACGGAGCGGACTAACATGCTCAAGATCGTCGGGATCAATTCGCGCAAAGTCGCGCACTTTAAAATGTTGACTAACCCTTTTCCTATAATGCCCCCTCAAGTCGAGAACAGGTGAACCCTTGCCACTCACGCTATTTGAATCATAAAATTTACAATCTTCATGCATCGTTTTTAAATCTTCCGTGCTTCTAAAATCCAACCCTTTACATCCATCATATTTAACCCCACTGTACCACTTAGCAACAGGCAGATCTTTGACATCTATACTGCCGGGCGAGGGTTCAGGCGAGGATTCAGTAGACGATTTGACAAACCTTTCAGCAGCCTCCTTGCTGGTTATCCCAGCCACGGCCACATTAGAAGAATCATCCTCTTTTTCCGAGCACGCCGCAGCAGCGCCCAACGCCAGGCACGCAACAAGTAACGGATTTTTTATGCTTTCTCCAAGTTTCATAGAGTAAGGCATTAAATCACATAAAACCAGAAATGTCAAACGTGAAATTCTAAAAAGGCCCCGGTTGCAGTCTTTTCCCACTGAAGATTTAATGTTTTTTTAAGAAAAAATTAAGAAAAAATTTAGGAAAATTTAAGTTTTATTTAAGATCAGGATGTTATAACTAAAAGAAAGAGACTTTATGCTCAAATTTACTAACGAACAATTTAAGGAAATAAAAGAAAAAGGTGAGCAATTTTATAAATTGCTTCATGAGATCTATTGTCCCTATTTTAAGGAAAAAGTGTCCTTTGGTGCTCGAGGACTTGAGCACCTCAAGTTTAAAAGATACCAAAAAACACGCCCGGAACAGGATCAGTATATGAGATTTAAACTTTTATATCTTGCACCGGAAGTACTAAAATCATCACACACTTTACAGGGAATACTCGAAACCAAAAAATTCGAGAGAATACGCATGCATGGTCGAACAGATACTGTCCTAAAACCGGTAAGATATTATGAATTTATCGCGGTACTAAAAAGAAACCGAGTAAAAGTGATCGTTAAGCAAATAGACGATGGTTGCAAGTTTTTCTGGAGTATTATCCCGTTTTGGGGGATGAACGAGGAGACGATGAGTAGAATTCTCCACAACGGAGTCCCGGAAGAAGATTAAAAACAAAAAATCCACTCTAAATTCTAAGTGGATTATTGATGGCGCCTGGCTACAGCTTGGAAGCCGTGAAAGGGCGAACCCTCCAAACGCCATAACCAATATATCAAATTTCTTTTAAAAATCAATATATTTACTGCAAAAAAAGCTGGAGTCGTAAATTTCGCAAATTTCCAAGATTTCGGATACACGGGGCTTTATGGAGAGCTAAAGCAAAGAGACATTTAGTGGGTTTTGCCCCTTTATTTCTCCGTTCCCCCCGAAGCATCAGTGCATGTCCAAATTTTACCTTTAATTCCCCTGCATTCGCACAGAGTTACTTCTTCTTGACCCACCGTACCCTTACAGCTTTCTTCTAACTCAAATACACTGGGAAATTTAGGATCCAGACAAGCACCAGCTACTAGTCTCGAACCGGGACCGAAATAATCTTCACATAATTCTTCTTGGCTTGGTTCCTTGCCACAGGCCGTCCCCAGCAAGGTTGCAAGAGCCGCCGCGGCTCCTATGGATTTCATTTCATTAAGTTTCATAAACAGGGGGTTAAAAATTAGGATTAAGATTCATAGTGATCTTTACATTAAATGTTGAAATGACCAATCCGCTACTATTGCGTTTGCTTGATCTCTAAAATTAAATCTGTATTTTTGTATTCTGCTGTCTGGAGCGCTGTTTTCTAGGGGAATCAGTCCCGCTGGAGGTATATTTACTCTTTCTCCGCGGGGGAATAAACAAAGAGAGCGGCCATCTTTTTTATTGGTGCGAATGATGGAAACCCCCCTGAATCTTTGTTGTACATTACCGGTTACCTCATCAATACTCCCACAAACAATGGCCCCTTTAGAAACATCACCTTCTTCTGGAAAATCATGAATTTCTACGACATCTCCTAACGCGCCAATTGTAGTGTTCATAATTAACTGTCTTTTATGAATATTGGGGGCTGTACCTGGGGAGAAAATCGTTGGCGTACGTCTAGTATACGTCTTTCGTCCGGTGTTCTCTCGGCATTTTCCAAAGCTGCGACCACTCCGTCTATGAGAGACATATCAAACTGCGTGCGTGTCCTTACGAAATTTACTAGTTGTCGTGCGTCTCTTAGTCTTCCCGTGAAAACATACGCATAACCGAGGCTGCGTAAACAATTTATATCTCTATGAAGACCGTATTCTCCCTTTCCTTCACTTAATAAATCAATAGTTTCTCTGTAGAGCCCTAATCTGTTAGCGGCGTCTGTGATTACAGAGAGGAACCTGGAATTATTACGAAATGCTGAATGTTGAAGAAAACTCCGCATAAAATAATATGTTCTTCTGTATTCCCGGCATGCGTTGAGAGCTAGGCCTAAGTTTGTAAGTATGCCTGGAGTGGGTGTTGATGGCAGGCATAATCCTTCAGGTGTTGTAAATTCCTCCACTGCGGCGCGCGGATTACCCGTGTTATTTAATGCAGAAATGTAATTTTGGAGCAGTAAATGGTCTTGAAAAGGGGTTTCTTTTGTATCTTCTGCTTCTTCTATTTTTTTAACAATTGCTATTGTTCGTTCGAATTGCTGTGTACGATTTAATCCGTGGGTTAAAAGTGCAAGAGTACGGTGATGCGCTGGAAAACGCACTTTACCCTTTTTGTCCGTGAGGAGGGCCACCATTGCTTCAAAATCTCCTTTTTTCTCTGCTATTTCCACCAGTGTTAAAACTGTTGGAATATGATTCGGCCATTTTGGTATATAGGGATGTTCCGGATTATCAAATGCAAGTAGTGCTCGTGCTTCATCGTATTGTTTATGTTGAAGAAGTATATCCGCAATTCCGATAAAATTGTCAGGATTTTCGCCAGCAAGAGGATCGGCATCAATGGCTTTCAGGACTCTGTCTATGTGAACTTTGTCTGGTCCGGAAATTTTGCAAGGAGGGTTTTGCGCTACTTTTCGAACTTTTTCTCTAGTCTGTCTTGCTAAGAGAAGGAAGAATAAAGTGTCAGCATAGTTTTCCCTAAGGTATGTATCTGGATTATAACTGTCAGAGTCATCGATTACAGTAATATTACGACTATCTGATTTGTCATCTTTTTCTTTGTATTCATCGGGATTATCACCGTCTGGATTGTCAGTTATCGTGAAGGGATGACCATACAGGACGCTTCGATGGAAAGGCATTTCCGGGGCTTGGTTTTCTTCTGGGTCTTCGAACTCTTCGAATCCGGAGTCTTCGGCGGCGAGTGAATCTAATTTTGCTGCATAAAGGTTAACCATGGGGCGGATTTTACCATGGAGGTGATTCGGGGGCAATACATTGTGTCTAAAAAACTAGGGCCTTTTCAGTGGCGAGTGAGTCCACAACATCGTGTGCAATTGGAGAGGATTGCTCGAGTGATCGCAGTACTGGGAGGCTACAAGTTTTTGCATTTTTGCGTGACCACGGGAACTACCATTGTATGATTTTCCAGGTTTGAAACTTTCCCATGGGAAAGTGTATAATATTTTTTAGGAATTTGGCAAGCTCAACAATTTTAGCAATTTCCGCACCCCTTTTCATTCAAAAAAACAAGAATTTCTGCTATAACTC
>JBAZPI010000053.1:0-5776 GCA_041648305.1 Candidatus Altimarinota bacterium
CCATGATAGCTGTAGGAGTAGCCAGTCCCAAAGCGCAAGGACAAGCTATAACCACCACGGAAACAAAAGCCATCAGACTAAATGTTAGTGAAGCCTGTAATACGAAAAACCACACGACAAACGTCAAGGCGGCAAGAATAATAACGATTGGCACGAACCAGGCGGAAATCCTGTCGGCGAAAGCCTGGATAGGAGCCTTTGACCCTTGGGCTTCCTCGATCAAACGGATGATTTGGGCCAAAGCCGTTTCATTCCCAACTTTTGTTGCACGGAATTCAAAACTGCCGTTTTTATTTACAGAAGCTCCAATTACAGAAGCCCCAATATCTTTTTCAACAGGAATACTTTCTCCGGTAAGCATAGATTCGTCTACAGAAGAATGACCTTTGTTTATTTCTCCATCCACAGGTACTTTCTCTCCGGGGCGAACAACCACAATATCTCCAATAACTACTTGTTCAATAGGAATATCGATGGTTTTGCCGCTACGAACAACTCGAGCAGTCTTCGGCTGCAATCCCATTAATTTTTTGATAGCCTCCGAAGTTCTTCCCTTTGCTTTTGTCTCCAGCCATTTCCCCAAAACAACGAAAGTGATTAAAAATGCCGCTGTTTCGAAATATAGTTCCGGGATTTTCTCCCCTCCAAGTCCAAGTAAGCTTCCATATGTCCAAGCATAATTCACGTACTGTACCAAGCTATAAATGAAAGCAGTACTGGTTCCTATTGCGATTAGGCTATCCATATTAAAAGTTTTCATCTTCAAGCTACTCCACATCCCCTTATAAAACCCTGCTCCAATAATAAATTGTACCGGCAAAGTCAAAATCAGGGATACGATCCCGACATAAGGCAGCAAAAGCTCCTTCCCTGGCAAAAAGTCGAATAGTTTGAAATCAAAAAACATAAAATAAAGCATCGGCAAGCTTAACACGAGTCCCCATAAAAACTTCCTGCGATAACCTTTGATTTGCTCCTCCCTTTTGTTTTTATCTGCGTCAGGGTCGCTATTATCAAAAATTTCGGCTTTGTAACCGGCAGTTTTTACCGCCGAGATCAGTTTTTCAACAGAAGTAGTGGATTCATCGTATAGAACCCTGGCCTTTTCAGCCGCAAAATTCACATTAGCGTCTTTCACTCCGGAAACATTTTTCAAGCTATGCTCTATGATTTTTGCACAAGAAGCGCAATGCATTCCTTCCAGGCTCAAATTAACCTGTGCAATACCGTTCCTTGCGGGAGCAGAAACTCTGGTTTCGGAAATTTTCGATTCCCCGCTACCCAAAAAAAAGCTAAATAATTTATTGAGCTTTGTCGATTTCGAAAAATCATCAACCATTTGGTTGATATCTTCTCTCCCTTGAGGGATTTCAAATTCCCCCTTGTTACGTCTGGTAAGTTTTCCGTTAAATGCGTATTTCTCTCCTTCCTTCTGCGAGAATTCCCCGTCGGCCTCCTCTGTAGCCTCAAAGCGTATCTTGAAAGGTTCAGTGGATTTAACAGTTTTCTTTTCTAAAATGAGATCAGTGTTCGCATCGGCCAAAAAAATAGCTTCATATCCGGCATTTTTAATCGCTTGTAAGACAGCATTTTTATCGACAGAATCATCTGCTTCCACCTGTCCAGTCCCATTTTTATGATTTATTTTTGAAGACACTACTCCTTTAACTTTATTCAAAGCGAGACCGATTAATTTCTCGCAAGAGGCACAATTCATCCCACTTATATTTAAATTGATTTTCCTGGTCGTACTCATATTAAATTGATTAAATAATAGCTTTATATCCAGACTTTTCGATAGATTCCAATAAATGATCTGTATCTGTTTGTTCGTCATCAAAAACCACGTGAGCTTGAGCCGAAGGGTAATCCACTTCAGCCTTTTTTACTCCGCTGATCTCTCCCAAAGATATTTCAATAAGAGAGGCGCAAGAAGGACAGTCCATACCAGTTATTTTGATAGTAATTTCCTTTTCCATATATTCTTTGGTTAGTTAATCAGTTAATTAGTTACTTCTATTACCCCGGAAACCATTCCCATCCAACAGCTGAATTTGTACTTACCGGGCTTTTGTGGAGTAAATTCTTTAACGCTAACTTTTCCAGGAGTTAGCGCGATCTCTCCGTCAAATAAACTCCCCAAAATAATCGCACTGGTACAGCCTCCAGTTCCTGTGTCAGTGATTTCCCATCTTACAGGAATCCCAGCCTTTACCTTTAAGTAATCCGGTGAATAACCAGAAGAGGATGCATCCATTTTCAAGATCTGTTTGCCATCAACGATAGGCGGAAATTCGGCATCGCCTGTGACCAAAGAAGTGGAATTAATAGATAGATCACTAAGACTAGGCAATCCCAAAACATTAAACTGCGAATTCATGTTATAAAGAGCGAAAAACAGAACTATCCACCCAGCTACCTTTAGGAATTTGTTAAACAAATGGGTCTTTTGAGAAAATTTGACGCTAGACAACCCGATAATCAGAAGCATCGGCAAGGTGCCAAGAGCAAACAATAACATGATCAAAGCCCCCTGAACCGCACTTCCGGATATAAGGGCGAGTCCTTGAGCCGTTATTGTGAATCCACACGGCAGGAAAAAGGTAAAAGCTCCCATTAGAAATGGCATGTATTGACCCTTGAAATTAGATTCATTAGCGACAAATCTTGTGATGAATTTTGGCATCGTTAACTGGAAACTTCTGAACGCTTTAAATCCAAGCATTTGAAAAGCCAATAAGATCATCACTATTGAAACAACAATCACCAGGATAGGACCGAACTTTAAGGAAAGGCTTAAATGACTGCCAATGGCCCCAAGAAGGGCGCCAAAAACAACATAAGAAATAATTCTACCTGCATTGAAAATAAAATGAGGCTGAATTCTCTGCCACATTGAATCACCTGATGAATACAGCTCGCTCCATTGCTTTGACATAGAAAGTATTATTCCACCAACGAGAGCTGCGCAACTCGATATGCCAGCTATAAGCCCAAGCGCAAAAAACGTTGGCAGAGATGACTGTGAGCCGACATTTACGAGTCCGGATAGGCCCAATCTACTGAGTCCAAGAAAGCCAGCGATAATCAAAAGACCAATACCAAGGGTACTAAAAAATTCTTTTGTATTGAAGCCCTTGTCTTGAGCCACGCGCTGGTCATAGAAAACATATCCAGCTTTCCTGAAAATACTATTGAGCACGTCGAGAGATGGTTTCTCCCCTTCAAATTCGATTGTTGCTCCGCCTTCGGCCGTTGAAGCTTCCACAGACTTCACATTTTCAATCTCCAGTAATTTTTTTTCGATCAAAATCTCGCAGGAAGGGCAATGCATTCCGATGATGTAATAAGTTTGTTCTCTCATAATTATTTGTTAAATAGTTTCGTGACTTTAAGGATTTCCTGGGTCATCTCCTGTTTTTTCTTTTCATTCTTTGTTTCCATAGCGTGCCTAAAACAGGTGTTTAGATGATTCTCCATCAACATTTGATGGGCGGACTTAAGCAATCCAACAGCTGCTAAATTTTGCTGCATAATGTTAATGCAGTATTCATTGCCATCGGTCATTTTGATGATTTTCGACATCAAGCTTTGAGCCTTTTTAAAGTTCACTAGAGCCTTTTCTTTTTGGATAGTCATGTTTTTAAGTTAATAATTTATTGTCCTACACCCCCACCATAGGTACAGGTACATTGTATCAACCTGGGAAACGAAGTCAATAGCAAATTTACTTCATTTGACTTCCAATCAGCTCAAGCATAGAATAAAAATCCGTTTAAAATATAATTTAACCCAAAAACCATGTTTGAATGCAAACCACACCACCGCGTCATAGGAGTCGCTCTCCTCGTAGTGGCCCTCGCCCTCGCCATCTTCCTGGGCTTCAGGTCCTACCAAATCAGCCGGGAAATTTACGACTACAGCCGAGAAATCACAGTCGAAGCTCAGGGCACATCGTATGCCTCTCCAGACTTAGCGACAATCAGCCTTGGAGTAACCACTGAAGCAGTCACAGCAGAAAAAGCAGTCAAAGACAACACTAAAAAGATGAACGACGTCATCGCGAAAATTAAAGAACTCGGAATCGAAGGCAAGGACATCCAAAGCACGAACTACTATCTAAACCCAAAATACAACTGGTCGGAGGCCAAAGGAAATTATGAGGACGGTTACACAATCAGCCAGGATATTTTAATCAAAGTTAGAGACCTGACAAAGGTTGGAGAAGTACTGACGGCTTCAACAGAGGCCGGAGCAAACGTGATAGGCAGCGTAAGCTTCAGCATCGAAAATCCTGAAAAAGCAAAATCCGAGGCAAGAGATATTGCTATAGCAAATGCGAAAGAAAAGGCAAAATTAATAGAAGAACAAACAGGTCTAAACATAGGGAAAATCTCGAATTATTACGAATATCAGGACTATAGCTATGATTATGGCAAAGGAGGAGGTGGTTACGCTTTCGCTGAAGGTGGAGGCGGAGGTGAAATAGTCTCGGCGACAATAGAACCGGGCCAAGAGCAAGTAACATTGAACGTTTCTCTGACATTCAAAATTCGCTAAAAGTTCGCTAAAAGTTCGCTGACGAATGCCAAAACGAAAAATCACAAACTCTACGGAGGGGTATAACATTTATGCCCCTCTTTACGACTCCGGTCTCTCCCGCCTGGATTCTTTTGAAAAGGACGAATTAATTAAACTGGTGGGAAATATCAGTAACAAACGCGTCCTGGATTTGGGTTGCGGCACGGGTCGAATCGCCCAAACTCTCAAGCGCAGAGTAGGCGCCGCAGGCGCCCATTTCACTTTAGTAGACATCTCCGAAGAAATGCTCCGCATCGCAAAAAATCGTCTACCCGATGTCGACATTGTCCACGCTGACATGACAGCTCTGCCCCTGAAAGACGACACTTTCGACATCGCCATCGCGGCATTTGTCATTGTCCACATCCCCACAAAAAACCTCCCCAAAGTATTCGACGAAGTCGCCCGTGTCCTCAAGCCCGGCGGCACATTCATCCTCACAAATATCAACCAGCGCAAAGCGCCGAGACTCACCCTCAACCAAAAAGAAAAACTTGTCATAAAATCCTATTATCACATCCCAAAACACGTGATCAAAAAACTTGAAGACTCTCTCTTTAAAATTGAAAAGGAAGTCTTTGTAAATGAAGGAAATACCTGGATAAATCAAATAATTTGTTCTACAATTAGCAAGTAGCAGTAAGCCATAAATTCCTAAACCAAAAAATATGAAAAAAATAATGTCTCTCCTCCTCTCGATTTTCGCACTCTTCGCGCTTTTGGCCATCACCGCTTGCGGAAGCCAACCGGCCGACACCTTAGAATCATCAGGCACAATAAAGGCGAGCGTCTTGGATTATGACACGGCAAAAGTAGCCAGCAGTGAAGAATATAGAAATCTCCAATCCTTTGAAATCATCCCTCAAGATGTGGCGCTTTTCATCCAATCTGAACCTGGCGCAAAACTGATAGATGTTCGCGAACCAACCGAATACGCAGAATCCCACATTGAAAACGCAACCAACATCCCGCTAAGCCAACTATCTGCAGCCTCCCTTGAACAAAACAATATCAAAACTACAGACTATGCAGTTCTCTACTGCCAGTCGGGAAACAAAAGCGCGCAGGCGTACTCCATAATGCAAAACCTTGGCTACTACAACAGCAACAGTATAGCCGGAGGCCTAACAAGATGGGTGGAAGTCGGTCTGCCGGTTGTCACATCTCCGCGTTAGATTTAAGAGCCCTTTCTCTA
>JBAZPI010000054.1:0-5514 GCA_041648305.1 Candidatus Altimarinota bacterium
CTGCATTGATTCTTTCATCACTTTTTTGCATTCGTCACTCAAAACGCTGGCTTTTCGTACCGAAAAGCCTCCTAATCAACGAAATCTCTTCTCAAATCGACAACTGAAAAAACTCGTGCCTTTTTAGGCAAGAGTGATTGACAACAGATTTATTAGACTTTGTAAAAGTGTTATCAGGACTGCTATTGAAGAGAGAAGTATGATGAAGTTTACGGATGAAAGCGGGCGGGATTCCACCGAATTATTTCGTCGAGATGCTTGCGTTGTCGTTGTTTACGAACTTTTCAGAACGTTTTGCTTTCACTATCGCCATACCAGGCAGGACGGAAAGAGTTATTCTTATAATCATTTGGTTGGAGAGTTAGATCCGGATAATCCCGGGGATGTGCGCAGGATGGGGACTATGTTAATTGGTATGAAGATTTTGGGGTTGTGTGGACTTACTTCTGCGGTTGGTCTTTTTAAGCATGATGATAAGGAGGATGTGACTGGAATGACCGAGGATAAACTTTTGGATGTGGATTTGTATGTTCATCGTTTTGAGGATACGGATCCCGGGAAAATTCAGAGACTTACAAGGCGCGTAATTGAATTGGTTGTCGGAGTTACTAAAGTTAGTGGAAAGATTGACCAGGAAGCTCTGGAGAGACAGCATGGTGTTAAGTTTGAGAATCGTTGGGAGGCTACTTTTTACCAATTTCTGGTGCAGATGCAGAAGGATATTAGGGTAGCGTATGTCAGGTTTGCGGATAGACTGCATAATATGCTCACAATTATGGGTCATGACGATGAAAGTGACAGAAAAAGAATAGCGACGGAGACTGTCCAAATTTATCTTCCGTTGGCGCGTATATTGAAAGTTGGAGATTTGGTTAAAGAATTGGTTGATTTATGTGTGTGGGTTTTAAATCGCAACCTTTATGATGAGTATTATGCGAAGTTGCAAAGGAGAGTTGCTGCTATGAATGGAGTTAAGCCTTCGATACTATCGGATATTAGAGGTTGCGAAGATGTTGCTGATGTGAGGTTTTCTCCATTTAGACTGGAGCATTATACCCAGCGTTTTCAAAGTGGACTTGAAAAGTTGAAATTTTCTGACTTTAGGATTAATGAAGCCGACCCAATGCAGGAAATTATTGTTCTTGTAGATGACCCTTCGAAAATCCCTATTGTTACTCGTGATGTTGAGGTAGCTCTGGATTTCATGAGTTCTGACGAAGTTTCTTTATTGAAAGCTCCTTCGGTAGATTCTCCCACCCGTTGGGTTAGGCCTGATGGTACCGAGGTTTTGCCGACGGAATCTCCATCTTTGGTGAATGAATCTGAATCTGTGTCCGGGCAGGTTGAAGAGGCATCTTCATTTGTGCAGAGGGGAATTTTGGTGACAGGTTTTAGCGCGAAATATAGAAGACAATTGAAAATAAGGGTTAATGACGTGAGAAGCGAACATCGAATGAAGCGTGGTATTCAGGCTAATGCTCGAACTGCTGTAGCTCCAAAAGATGTGCTTGATGATATTCAGTATTTGATTGACCGGAAAAGAGCGAAACCTGAAAATAATATTCTTACTGATGCCAAATCGGGGATGCTGCGTCCTAAAACCTGTTTTTTTACTCCTCATGGAGACTTGAGAATGGTTCCGGCTGGGACGTGTTATGCAGAGGCTGGATGTAGCGTGCATAGTGTTATGGGTGTTGGTATGAAGGGAGCTAACATTTCCAGCAGTCTTACTGCCGGCCAAGATACTAGGGTTATTAGTATCTTGGATCCTGTTCCCTTTGTTGTGCCTGGTGATCAGAAAGTTCCGATGATTGTTTTTGATTCAGTTGCTATTGGCAAACGGCGTTGGAACGAAAGAAAAGAACGTATTCTTGATGAGATTGATGCTTGTCCCGGTTGGCTTGTCTTCTTTAAGGACAGAAAGGCGAGACAAAGGTTGAAAGATTTCTTTGCGAGTCCTTACGGATTTTTGAGAATTGTGAAGAAGAGTGAATTTGTTAATGATGCTGCTACGAGGGCTATTGGACAACGGTATATTGATAGACTTATAGGGATTTTTGATCATAACTCTGTCTGGGTTCCGGAATTTTTGGGTGAGAAATATGCGAATATTTCGCCTGTAGATATTTGTAAATTTGTTGGGTTGGGTGACTTGGATGTGTTTTCAAATATTGTTGCTAATTTGGATTTTAGCGAGGGCAGTGATGGGAAACTTGGAAAGTATGTTATGTTTAGAGTTGATTTAGCTGATGCGCAGAATGACAGGTATTTTTCTGACAACTTTAGGCGAATAGGGTTTGAACCTAAATATATCCAAAATGAGGGTGAGGTGCCTGGAAGGGCACAAGACAAGAGTAGTGTGCCTGGAAAGGTCTACAGGCTCTATTCTGTTCCCAAGGTGGAAGGTGCGGATTATTACGAATTATGTAAAGTCCTTTTGAAACTGAGTTACACTTACGATTTGTCGATTTTGAGGGGAGTTGGCGTGAAGCCAAAGCCTACTGAAGACTCCCTGCTGGAGACCTTGAGGGAGAAGGTACGAAAAAGTATTACCTAGCCTTGGTTCCCCTTGTTTTGTTCGTGTTCCTCGTTTGTTGTCGCGTAGATTGTTTCTCCGTTTTTTGCCGACAAGTAAAACCAGTACTGGCTGGTTTGCGGGTTGAGAGCGGCTTGTATTGCGTTTAGAGACGGGTTTCCGATTGGCCCAGGCGGGAGGCCTTTGGATTTTCGCGTGTTGTATGGAGATGGGCTTTGAAGGTCTTCGGTTGTAATTTTGTTCGTGTCTTTCTGATAGAGGAGAGTTGCGTCTGCGTCCAGGCGCCAATCTGAGTCCAGGCGTTTCCATAGGATGCCTGCGATGATTGGGCGATCGGTGATTGCGCTTATTTCTTTTTCGACGATTGATGCCATTGTTATAACTTCATGTAAGGAGCGAGTGGATGCCGCGATCTTTTCAAGATATGGCGAGATTTTTGTTTCGAAATTATCGAGAGCTTTGAAAATCACGCTTTCCGGTTTGAAATCGATCGGGTCGAGGAAATAGGTGTCTGGATATAGGTAGCCTTCAAGCGGAAGGTCGAGTTTCTCGAGATTTTTTTTATCGAGAAAAGGGTAATATTCGTAGCCGGAGAAGTTGCGAACTGCAGCCAGAAATTCGCCTTCTTGAATCAGTTCCATCTCATGCAGGCGTTTGTCGATATCGCGGATGCGGAGACCTTCTTGGATTGTGAGGATAGCTTCCGATTCTGCTGGATTAGAAATTTTCGCGAGAATTTCCGGGACTGTCATTGATGGACTTAGTAGGAAGCGGCCCGAGATAATCGTTGTGTCCAAGTCGTGCAGGCGAACGTACCAATAAAAAGCCCAGGCGCTTTTGATAATCTCTTTTTCTTCGAGTGTGTCGGCGATTTGTCGGACGGAGTCTCCCTGGTGAACAAGTATTGAAATTTCTTCCGTATTTTCCGGGTCGAGCGGGGAAGAAATTCCGTTACAATACCGAGCGATGTTAAAAACCAGTACTGCGATTACGACTCCCAATACTCCTATTAAATAGAGTTTTCGTTTTTGCATTTTTTTTGGTTAGGCTACGTTAGGCTACGCCAGGCTACGAAAGGCCCGGAATGTTCATGTCGCCCATGATGTCTTTCATTTTTTCGGCTCCGATTTGCTGAGATCTTTTGATTGCCTTATTGAAAGTTTTTTCCAGTGCTTCTTCGAGATCTCTCTTTTTCCCAGCCGCTTTCTGGATGGCTTCGTCCGTGATGATAATTTTAATTACTTCTTGTTCTCCGTCGATTGTTACTGTTACGCCATCTGTTTCGGCCTCTATGTGGGTGTTTTTTAGTTCGTTTTTAATGCGGCGCGCTTCTTTTTGGATTTTGTATAAATTTTTTGCTTTATCAAACATTTTTGTTTGGTTATGGTGCGATTATGGCGCGACTATGGTGCGGGCGCAACTTTACCACAAAAAGCTATTGATATAAATAGTTGTTTCCACTAGTATTGGCGCTGCGAATTTAGATTCTGAACCATTTTTTTATGGAAACTGTAAAATTAAAGGCCATGAAGCGAGATATGAACGTTAAGGCCAAAGATTGTAGGAAACAGGGTTATGTGACTGCCGAGTATTATGGCGGGGGTGTGGAAAATCAATCGTTGATGGTTAATTACCAGGACTTTAGGAGAGCTTATAAAGCTGCCGGCAAGAGTACTGTGTTGGAGTTAGAAGTTGACGGGGGAAAGGAGGGTTATGCTTTGATTCATGAAGTTGATTACCATCCTGTTACCGATGACTATCTGCATGTTGATTTTGTTCATGTTGATTTGAATAAGGAAGTTACTACAAAAATACCTGTTGTATTGGTTGGAGAGGCTCCTGCTATTAAGGAACTCAAAGGAACTTTGATGTGTGCGCTTAATGCTATTGAAGTGAAGTGTCTTGCTAAGAATTTGATTTCTTCTATTGATGTTGATGTTTCCGGTTTGGTTGATTTCAATGGTGTAGTTCGTGTTAAGGATGTGAAATTCCCGGAAGGATTTACTGTTTTGGTTAATCCGGAAGATGCTGTGGCTACGGTTACTCCTCCTAAGGAAGAGAAAGAAGAAGAAATTGTTCCAATTGATCAAATTCCTGTTGAGGGTCAAGAGGGAGTGGTTCCTGCTGAAGGCGAAGAAGGCGCTGCAGGCGAAAAGGGCGAAAAGGGTGAGAAGGGTGAAAAAGGTGAGAAAGGCGAGCGAAGCGAGAAGGGCGAGAAGAAGAAGGGAGGGGAATAGGGTTGAAAAACTGCGAAAAGTTTGCGAGCCGCGGATCGGGGGTGGGTGCGCGGCTTTTTTGTTGTGTTGGTGTTGGTGGTTGGTGTTGGGAAAATTTAATAAAAATTTAAGAAAAAATTAAAGTTTATTTAAGAAATACTTAAGGATTGGATGATATTGTTAAATGGTCGGGGGGACAATGGGCCTGGAGTTGGTCTCGCCGCTGGTACTGACAACCATGCGATTCGGGTTCAATTCCCGACAGGTCCACCACCGACAAATAAAGCCCCGCGGAATGCGGGGTCTTTATTTTAGAGTGTCCATCGCTGGTACTGACGGGTTCATTGTATATCAAAGTGGTTTGTAATTCAACGTTTTTTGTTGGCGCAATGTCGGGTGTGCTTGGGTTTTATCCACGTGGATAAAACGACAGATTGGACGACTGCACCGTGTTTGCTGCCAGGCGGGGGGCGTGCAGTCGGTTTTAGGTCATTAGTGGGTCGCGATTTGCGTTTGTTGTATAATTCGACAGGTTCAGTCTCCCCGCCGTGGCGGGGGATTTTGCAGGTTGGAAGTTGCATTTTTGAACTTTGGGGTGGGGAATGTGTCAAGTGTGGGATTTTTTCAGGTTGGCTCGCCCCGGCCATGACGGGGCCTGACTCGATTCACTAGTGTCCGGCAAACATTTTGAAAAATTGTGAAAAAAGCTCAAGTTGATTAGGATAAAGGTGATGAAACCAATCCTATAACTTGAACTTTTCT
>JBAZPI010000055.1:0-5182 GCA_041648305.1 Candidatus Altimarinota bacterium
AATTTTTTGCTGGAAAGCAATATCTGCGTACATAAATTTGTGCTAGAAAAGCACGGGCAAGTCTAGCACAGATTCTTAAAGTCTGTCAGCGTATTTTTTCTTTTCCAAAATGAAATAAAGTATCGGGATCACAAATAGGGCGAGGAATGCTGATGCAAGTACGCCTGTGGCTAATGCGACGCCGATGCCGCGCCAGAATTCGTCTGTCAAAGCGACTGGGATGGCGCCTATGATTGTCGCGACGGTTGTAAGGAGGATTGGGCGTGTTCGTGACGCAGAGGCTTCGAGAATGGCTTCTTTCAAGGGCATATTGCCTTGGTGAAGGTTGCTGTTGATTTTATCTATTTTAACTATTCCTTTGCTTACTACGATTCCGGATAGGGCGACTATTCCAAGGAATGCAGAGAATGAGAAATTTTGCCCGAATAGCCAGAGGCCCGGGATTGCGCCGATGAGTCCCATTGGAACGGTGAATAATATTATTAGTGTTTGTCTGATTGAGTTGAATTCAAGAATCAGCGTCATTGCTATTAAAATTACCCCAATTAACATTGCCATTCCGAGTTCGCTAAATGATCCTGTCAAGCTTTCGAAATCTCCGCTGTAGTCAATTGTGTAGCCTTTTGGCAGGGGATAGTCTTTTAATTTATTTTGTATTTCTTGTGTGATTTCGATTGAGTTTGCGTCTTGCTCGACGGCCGATGTTACTTGCACCGAGCGTTTTTGTTCTCTGTGGTTGATAGCTGAAAGGCTTTCTTGAAACGTGTATGTGCCGAGTTCTTTAAGCTCGATCATGTATCCTTTGTGGGAAGGGATTTTTATATTTTCGATGTCTGAGATTGTGGGGGAGGTGTTGTCATATTTTAGAATTACATCTGTGTCTTTGCTGTCTAAGGTTATGGTTGTTGCGTTCGCGCCTTGTATTACGCTTCTTATGATATTTGAAACTTCGATTGTACTTAGTGAGTGTAGGGCGAGGCGGTCTCTGTCGAGTTTGAAAACGAATTCATTTAATCCCTGAGTGAGACTGTCATCTATGTTTTTTGTACCTTTGATTTCTTTTAGGAATCCTTGGATGTCTTTTGAGATTTTTTTGAGAGTGGCCATGTCGTCGCCATTGACGTTTATCGTGACGGCTGCTCCTGATGGAGGGCCTTCCTTCATTTCGGTTACTGTGATTTTGCCTTCTAAAATGGTCGATTTGATCTGGTTCCTGACAGCGTCTGCGATTTCATAACTTCTTCTTTCTCTGTTCTTTTCGTCAACGAGATTTACTGTGATGTTGGCGAGGTTGCTGTCCAAATTGCCTCCGATCCCGAACATGCTTTCGTGTGTTAACGCCGAGCCCTGGGCCGAACCTACTATTGTGACGAAGTTGTCTATTTCCGGGACTTCCGTTAAGAGGCGTTCTACTTTTGAGGCTAGTTTTGAGGTTTCTTCAAGTACTGTTCCTTTGGGAGTCTCTATCGAGATTATGAAATAGGGGATATCTACTGATGAGAACATTTCTGTCTGAAGCGCGCCTGAAATCGGGAGGGATATGCTTAGGACAAAGAGGAAAAGAGTGCCGCCGATAAGTACTATTCTTTTGAGTCGGCTTTCCATTAGCGATCGGAGGTGATTTATTTGGAATCTTTTTATCGCTTCAATAACCGGTTGAAGAATACTTTTTGGGGCTTCTTCGCGTGCGTGTCCGGCGGATTTTATGAAGCTTATAGCTACTGCTGGAATCAGTACGATTGATAGCAGGAGGGAAGATATGAGGACGATTGTGATTGTAATTGGGAGGGTTCTTATGAATTGGCCGACTATTCCGCTTAACATGAGCATTGGTACGAATGCGAATGTTGTTGTTAAAATAGATGTGATCAATGGCCATTTGTAGGTTTCGATTGCGACTGTTGCTGCGTCTGTTGAATTAAATCCTTTTGCAATGTTTATGTTGTAGGCTTCCATCATTACGATCGCTGTGTCGACGAGAATTCCGAGCGCGATTACCATTGAGAAAAGGGTCAGGCTGTTTAGTGTTTCGCCCAGGTAAATTAAGATTGGGATTGTTACGAATAGAGTCAGAGGAACCGAGAGACTGGCGATTAGACCTTCTTTGAATCCAATGGCGAGGAAGAGGACTATTATGATGATTATGAAGGTTTCGATGCCGGCTTCCGTGAGGTTTCCCAAATCTTTTCTGATATAGCTTGCATTGTCGCTAGCGACTACCACATCTATGTTTGCCGGGATTATGTTTTTAGCTTTGAGTTCGTCGATCTTTTCTTTGCTTAGGTCGACGACGTTTAGGATGTTTCCTCCTGTTTTTTTGTAGATTGAAATCGAGATGGCGTTTTTGGTCCAATTAGGACTAGGGCCAGAGGCAGGACCATTGGCCAAAGCAGGACTTTGTCCTGTTTGTCCCGGTTGCCAGATTCGTGATAGGGTTGATTGTTTGTCAGTTTTGAATTCGATTTTGGCTATGTCTTCGAGCGTGATTCCTTGCGTGAGGATTATTTTTCCGAGATCTTGTAAGTTTTCGATGCGGCCTTGGAATCTAACCGAATAGGTCATTTTATCCATGTTGATTGTTCCCGCTGGCATGTCCATGTTCGAGTATTTGATCGCTGTCTCGATGTCTGTGATTGAAAGTCCGGCATTTTCAAGTTTGTTCTGATCTAGCGTTACTGAGACTTGGCTTGTTACCTTTCCGCTTATCTCTGTCTTTAAAACTCCTTGGACCGTGTCGAGCTCTGTGGCTACATTATCTGCGATTTGACTGAGGGATAGCTGTGATAATTCTCCAACTAAAGCGAAAGTTATGATTGGATAGTCAGTGAATGAAATTTCTTTTACGTTCGGGCCGATAGCCGAATCCGGTAGGTCTGAAGCTGCTTGGTCGGTTGCGTCTTTTAAGTTCGCGATGGCTTCTTTTGTGTCGACTTTCGGTTCAAATTGGACGCTTATGACCGAAACTCCGAATGTTGATGAAGACGCCCATTCTGCGATGTTTGAGACGCCTGCTATTTCTTTTTCAACAGGTTTGGTGACTAATTCTTCCACGTCAGATGGAGTGGCTCCAGGGAGCGCTGTCATTATGACCGCCATTGGGATTTTCACCTCCGGCATCGATTCTTTCGGAATACTAAAGATTGAGAGAAGACCTATGATGGAAATACCAATTATCAAAATAAACGCGATCAGTTTCTTCCTTATGAAGAAGGTCCAGATGCTTTTTCGGCCTTTCTCTAAATTTTGTTGGTCAATTATGTCCATTGTGTTTGCCGCGCGTTATTTGCCGCGTGGGACTTTGTAAACTACTTTGTCGCCTTCCTGGAGGAAGGTTGTTGATGATGTCGCGAGGATATCTCCTTTAGCGAGTCCGCTTGTTATTTCAATTAATTCTCCGATGATTCGGCCTGTTTCTACGGATTTCTTTGAGATGGTTTTGCCTTTGCCGTTATCGGCTATCTCGATCACTTTTACGTAATAATTTGTGTCTTCAATTGTTACAGTTTTTAATGGGACAAAAATCGAATTTGTGTTCGGAGTAAAGACGACGTCGACGAGTGAGCCACCGAGCAGATTCGCACCTTTTTCGGGTTTGATTTCTACTATTATCTTATTGTTTAGGCTTGATAGGGTAGGGCTGATGGTTGAAATAGTGCCTGTGTAGGTTGGCTCGTTGTATGTGGCGATTTCGACTGTGTCTCCAACTTTTAGTAACGGCATTTCGTTTTCGTTTACGCTTGTAGTGATTTTCAAGTCTTCAAGATCTGAAACTGTCATTAGAAGTTGTCCGGGAGCAATTGAGTTTCCTTCAACTGCTTGGATTGAAGTTACTGTTCCATCTATTGGGGAGCGGACACTTTGTGCTTCTTTCTGGAGCTTGCTTAAGTCTGCTCCGGATTGGGCTTGAAGGAGGGTTGAGTCCAATTGAATGAATTGCATTGAATATTTTGCCTGAACACCTTCGACTGCAAGGATTGCTGACTCGAGTTGTTTTCTTGCCATTTCGATTCCGAAGTCGATCTGATCCATTTGGGCATCATGTCCGATTTCGGCTTGCTCAAGTTGTGAATCTAATTGCTCATATGTGGGATTGTCTTCGTGGTCGGGGGGGTCTTCCATTTCGTCCAATTGGTCCTCGAGGTAATCATGCTGTTCTTCGTACAGTTCTTCGGCGCTATCTTTTGAATTGATGGCGTTTTCGAGAGATTCCTTTGCTGAATAATAACCGATCATTACTGCTTCTATGTCTTTTTGAGCTGAATAATCGGTTTTGAATTTCATTGTATCTAGCAGATCGAGACTTTGGAGGGCTGCTTCGTAGCTAATATTCGTTGCATCTGTTGAAAGGCTGTTTCCCAGGGTGACTAAGATTTGGTTCTGTTTTACCTTGTCGCCGATTGCAACTTTTATATCCGTTATTTTGCCTGCAATCTCTGGCATTATTACTGCTGTTTTCCCTAATTCGACTTGGCCGGATTTTGTCAGAGCAAGCGTGGCTGCGGTTTTTCCTACCGTGAAGATCTCAACCTGTTTGGCTGGTGGTTCTTGAACGATAGGTTGCTCCTGTGGCTCTCCGCAGGCTACAAGGGTGAGGAGCGAAATCGCTACAATGACTGGTATTATGCTCGGTATTGCGAGCGAATTTCTGATTTTTTTGGTTATTTGCATAGTGGTCTGTCAGGTTAAAGGGTGTAATTGTATACTTTAATATATATATGTCAAGATTCATAGAACTAAAAAGGCACGAGTTTTTAGGTACCTGAAATGTTGATTTGCTGTATTTGAAAACAGAAAAAAGGGTTAAGGTTTTGAAGAATCACCAACAAAACTAACCCCTTTTCCATGATGAAATATATACACGATACAATACAAAACACCAGCCGAAGCATTTTCAAAGGATTAACCAGACCTCAAAAGAAAGCACTCACCGAGATAATTCGAGGACTTTTCGTAGCCGGAGAACCGATCCTGCGGAGGCTGGCTCAGAATCCGAAAAAGAGCTCAAAGAGACAGGGCGATAAATATTCCTTCCATCTCGGGAACATCTATTTGCCTGATATGGTTGATGAAATGGCGTTGAAAAGAGCAAAAGGAGAGGTCAGAAAAAATACAATCATCGCATACGATCTCACGGACATCTCAAAAGAAGCGGCGGAGAAAATGGAGAAGCTGAGATGGGTAC
>JBAZPI010000056.1:0-4945 GCA_041648305.1 Candidatus Altimarinota bacterium
CAAAATCGCCTTCCAAGGACTTCAAAGAACCGAAAGGCACGAAAATTCTACCAAAAAACGGGGAAACCACAACACAAAATTACCCAAGAGACCTCACCATTCAGCATACTCATCAAAGAAATCCTGAATCGTAACCGTAATCTTGCTAACCTCCGCCCTGGTTATGGGATTGTTCGGCCTGAATGTATTGTCTCCGTAAGGATTCGGATGAATGAACCCAAACACAACAGAATCCTCTATCAACGAATTGTAATTATTAGCGTAACCATCATAAATGTCAGTATCCGAGAAATTTGGAGGATCAGCCACAACAGGGATTTCACCACCATATGGATCTATTGTTCCACCAGCCTCAAACAGACCCAACGAAACTGCAGTCAAGATAATTTCCAAAGACTCAATCCTTGTAGCCTTTTCATTTGGTCTAAAGTGACTACCACCCTCCGCTCCTATCACCCCATGATTCACAGCACTCCCAACATAGCCGGCAAACCAATCACTCTCTCCAACATCCGAATAGTGATCCCATCCAGAATCGGATTTAGAAAAACCGGCAGCCTCCATCGCAATTTTCAGCACCTCGGCTCTCGTAATATCGTTATTGGGCCTGAAAGTCCCATCCGCATAACCGCTTATAACCCCCCTGCTAACAAGAGTAGTCACATAGTCATACGACCAATGCCCGCCAGAACTCATATCGGAAAAACTCAACGACACCGCTGATTCTATATCAGTTTCTTCCATTGAGACATTGTCGGAAGAAGGATCCGAAGGAACAGAAACCGCATAGTAATCTTTCTGCCCGGCCGAAACAGGAATGTCTTCCTTGAGAACATCAGCGACCTGCTCACCATCCTCATCAAATACAATCGTTTGTAAATCATACGTACCGCTACCTGTACCCTCCAGCGCCAAATTATACCCTCCGGAAATCTTATCCGGTTCTTTGACCATCACAGCCTTAAAATCGCCGAATTCAAACACAAAAACACCATCCTTTACACCCAACTCATTCCCATAATCATCAACAACTCCAATCGTTGCCGGAGAAAACACCAAACTCCACGCATAATTAACACCACTCCTGCCTAATTCTATAGATTGAGTAGCAACCTCTTTCATTAAATTCACCACACACCAAGTATATCCGCCACAAGAATCAAGATAACTGTACACAATTCCCTCCAAACAATCCGCCGGTCCCTCAAGCGCATCAACAGGAACAGAAATCGCATAGCCAGCCACACTTATCGTATCAGGTATATTGTCGACAAAATCGACTACTGTCAAAACCGCGGTAACGGCAGCCCCCAAAATGTCCAAATTATCAACCAGTCTGTGTTTCAACTCGCACAAATCACTGGCCAATAACGCCACAGCAACCGGCTTATCGATAATGGGGATAATATCAGCCACTTCAGCCGCACAACTCTCAACAGGACTTATTTCAATAATACACTGCTGCGCCTCTTCACAATCTTCGGTACTGCATTCCATATCTTCTACGGCTTCATCAAACGAAGGGGGTGAATAACTACTTTTGCAAAGACCCATTTCACATTTTTCATCAGAGTCACAGACGTTTGCACACCATCCGCAATTTGACTCATCATTTTCCAAATCCGTGGTAGCACCCGAACAACAATTATCAGCCGCGCACGTCTCCCCTACGCTACAAACAGCATCCCCACACGTAGGCTCATCCCCGCCACATGAAAGAGATGAAGATCCATCCCCATTATAATCAAAGGATAAATTACCGGACGTGTAAATCGGGTCATACTCATAATTTTGCAAAGATTCACTCCATTCGTAGACTTCAACAACCATATAGTAAGAACCATTGTAAGGATAAGCTCCATCACTGCCTATACAAGAATAAACAGGATCATTATAGCAATCTGTAGCACTAATTATCGGTATATAAAAAGGCATCGGGGTTTGATCGGAATGATAAAGCTCAAAACCAATCGGATCATAAGGATCGGTTAAAAGATCGCCACAATCGCTGTAAAGCCACGTAATCACAAGAGAACCAACTCCTTCCGGAAATTCCACAACACCTTCAAGATATGTATCGCTACCACCATAAGAAGTTTTGCTCAAATAAGCATAATAATCATCAGAAGATGCACTCGCGACCGAAAGACCCGCGACCAAAAAACTCATGGCTAAAAGACTTGCGGCCAAAAAAGCAGAAATAATTTTTTTCATAAAACTTTTTTATTAAACATTAACAATTCTACTAATCGCTAACTATACCGACCATAAACGAGACAAGCAATTTTCCACAAAAAAAATCACAATTCCGTCAAGAGATTTATTCGTACTTATTCAAAATCCTTGCTGCTCCCCAGCATGAACTCAGTCACAAAATAAAAATTTCAATTTACATTTTTTCCACATGTGTTTAAATAAACCCGATGACAGAAAACAAAACCTCCATAAGAAAACGCCTTCTAAAAAAACGCCTTCAACTCACGAAAAAGGAAGTCGAGAATTTAAGTAAACGAATCCTTAAAAAGCTCATCAAAAGACCGGAATTCAAAGCTTCTCGCGTAGTCCTCCTCTATCATCCAATCAAGAATGAAGTTGACCCGATCCAGCTTCTTTCAGTAAAAACCAAAATCCTCGCGCTCCCACGCATTTGCAAAAATAACCGTCTCCACATCCACAAAGTCACCGATCCGCAAACTCTAACAATCGGCCGATTCAATATCAAAGAGCCATCGACTAAAAACCCAACCATCGCACGTAAAAATCTCGACTTAATTATCACCCCAGGCCTCGCCTTCGACCCCAAAGGTCATCGCATTGGCTACGGAAAAGGCTATTTCGACAAGTTATTTAAAAATCTGTCCACAAAATGCGTCAAAATTGCCCTTGCGTATGACTTCCAAATCATCGAGAATGTCCCTGCTGACAAACACGACCAGAAAGTCGATTTGATAATCACCGAGAAGCGGATAATCAGCCCGAAGTAGCGCGACCCACAAACAAATCAATTAACTCCTTCCAACATGAGTGACCTAAAAACAACCGATCCGCAAGTAGCGGGAATTCTTGAAAGTGAAAAACGCCGCCAGGCAGAAGGCATCGAACTAATCCCATCTGAGAACTGCGTATCCGAGGCAGTTTTGCAAGCAATGGGAAGTATTTTCACAAATAAATATTCAGAAGGATACCCAGGGAAAAGATACTACGGAGGACAAGAATTTGTCGATCAACTAGAAAGCCTCGCCATAGAACGCGCAAAAAAACTATTTAATGTCGCACACGCAAACGTTCAACCATACTCAGGCAGTCCTGCAAACCTCGCCGTTTATTTTGCAACATGCAAAATCGGTGACACCATCATGGGACAAAATCTCCCCGACGGCGGACACCTCACCCATGGCTGGAAAGTAAGTTTCACAGGAGTAAATTATAACAGTGTCCCCTACCACGTAAAAGCAGACGGATACATAGACGTAGAAGAAGTGAGCCGCTTGGCCCACGAACACAAGCCAAAACTTATTTGGTGCGGAGCCACGGCTTATGTACGCGAATTTCCATTTGAAGAATTGGGTAAAATTGCCGATGAAGTTGGCGCCTACTTCGTAGCTGACATAGCTCACATCAGCGGACTTATAATCGCCGGCGTACACAAAAGTCCCTCGCCATACGCAGACATTATCACTACCACAACTCACAAAACCTTACGCGGACCGCGCGGAGGAATGATTATGGTTACCGAAAAAGGGCTTAAAAAAGATCCGGACTTAGCCACGAAAATCGATCGCGCAATTTTCCCGGGACTTCAAGGCGGCCCGCATGATCACACAACAGCAGGCATCGCAGTAGCCCTCGGCGAAGCTGCAAAACCGGAATTCCGCGAATACGGAAAACAAATAATCGTCAACGCAAAAACGCTCGCAAACGGATTGATGAAACGCGGATTTAAATTAGTCAGCGGAGGAACCGACAATCACATGATACTCATTGACCTCACAGAAGGAGGTGCCGGCAGAGGCGCATTCCTACAGGAAGCGCTGGACGTCATTGGAATTTCTCTCAATAAAAATACCATTCCAGCAGATCCATCATCACCTTTCTACCCATCAGGAGTGCGACTTGGAACTCCGGCGGCAACCACTCGCGGAATGAAAGAAACGGAAATGGATCAAATTGCAGAGTGGATTTCAGAAGCATACAAAGAAGTAGAGCAATTCAAACTCCCCGGAGAAAAAGAAGAAAGAAACAAGACATTCAAAGAATTCAGAAAATTTATCGCCAACAACCCCAAGTTAAAAGCCTTGAGAGAAAAAGTAAGACCATTCTGTTTGAAATTCCCGGTGCCGGGCATTTAGAACAGCTGCTTTGCTCCGCGCGCTATTAGACCCTCTTCACCACAATCAACGTTACATCATCCCTCTGCTTATACCCTGCAGTAAATTTTGCCACATCGGCTAAAATTGCATCCTTAATTTCAGTTGCAGTTGCCGTTCCTTTCTTCGCCTTAGAAACAGTCAAAACAGTCTTTTTCAACCTATCCATTCCATAAGTTTCCTTCTCATTCTTCCAGGCCTCCACAATCCCATCGCTATAAATCACGACAACATCCCCAACCTGCATATTTATTCCAACTTCTTTAACATTCCCCAAATCGGCAATCATTCCAAGCGCCAAACCGCCCTTATCCCCCTCCATAACTTGCCCGGACTTCGCAGAATAACACAAAATAGGCTCGTGACCGGCATTCACATACGAAAGAACGCTCCGGGAAGCCTCCCATTTCAATAAACAAGTAGTCATAAACATATTCGCCATCATTTTCTTCTTCAAAACAACGTTCACGTCCCTAACAATCGTCTTAAGATCCTTAACCCCCGAATAGCTGTAAAAAAGCGAATTCGCGATCGCACCAACTATACAAGCAGGAATCCCATGCCCGGTAACGTCCCCC
>JBAZPI010000057.1:0-4930 GCA_041648305.1 Candidatus Altimarinota bacterium
TGGAATCCAATCTGTTTGTGCTAATGACTTGCTTGCGTTTGCTCCGGCTTGGTTCTTCAATTCCTGCCATCGTAATCTTATGAGAGATACTATCATGTCATCTGAAAGTGGAAGTGTTCCGCCTATTTTGTATGTGGACAAAACTTTGAATTGCGGATATTTTTTTGCGATTTTTAATAGGTTTTCCGTCGCTCCTTCTGCTCTGCTATCGACCGCTTGAAGGGCTGTTTCGAGTTCTTTGAAGTTGTCGTCTTTAATATTTTCTTCTGTCTCGATTTGGACGGCGTATTCTTGGTTTACTTTCCAGCCGTATGCTATAGCTGGAATTGGTATGAAGGCGGTTGACGAATGGAATAATCCTCCGGCGAGGACCATTCCTTCGTATCTTGTCTTGCCGTATCTGTGGATGTTTGCTGCTCCGACGAATGTTCCAGTCCCCGATGTTCCATATACAAATGCGACTCCTATTTTCCATGTCGATTCTCCTGGTCCTTTGAATGTATAAGTTGTTCCGACGATTCCATCTACACCTTCGAAGTTTGTCGCTACGCCGAGGTCTAATGAAAATCCATTGCCCAGGTCAATGCTTCCGCCGAGTCCGACTCTGGACACATTTCCACCCATGTCTATATTTGCTCCTGCTACTAAAAGCAGTTTGCTTTGAGCGGCTTTGATTTTGCTTAGATCTGCTCCTGTTGATATTGCCCATTCCAAAAATCCTCTTAGCGCCAGGTTTTTTGGCATTGGGAGAGTGTCCATTTGTTTTTCGTATCTTGCGTTGTAGTCAACGATGAGACCCAGTTGAAATGCTTCAATTTGATCTGAGGAAATTTTGTCTGTTTCGAGATTTCCGACTCTCAATGCGGCTAACTTTTTGTTAAATTCGCTGTCTGGCTTCAAGGCTTTGTCGATTTCTTCTTGAGTTGGGGACTTTCCGGGCTTTCCTCCCGTTAAATATTTCTGAAGGAGGCCGATTTCAATGAATTTATTTACGTCTGCTTGTAGGCTTTCGATTTTGAATGTCTTGAATCCGCGAACTTGATCAACGTCATAATATTTTCCGTTGTAAAGAATAGTATTGAGAGCGGCTTCTTCTGTCATTTGCTGATTAAGTTTGCTTCTGTTTTGAAGAAGAGTTGTCCCGTCAAGTTGTGTCAAATAAACAAATTCGTCTACTCCTTTGCAATTATCAACGATTTTCTTGAGCCAATTTCTGTCGTCTCCCACTTTGCAGAGCAATTTAAGTTGTTTTAGAACTTTTTCTTGTCTGTCGATCAGTTCCAGTTTGTTTTGAAGAATGTCTCTGTCCGAGCTGTCTTTCCATTTGGCAACTTCTTCTTCGGATTCTTTGCCGTCAATAATGGAGCTTACTTTACCGAGAATATATAGTGGAGCTTTGTCCAGCTCTTCGGGTAGTTTGACCAGTCGGATTTCTCCGTTTCTATTTTTTTCGAGACAACCTTGTCTTACTAAGTTTTCCGGACTTACCAGTCCGAAAACCGCTTGAAGGAAGAGTTTGTTGTCGATTTTGTCAACATATTCAGCAAGATCTCGAGTAGTTCTGTCTTCGTTGAGCGTTTTCTTGACGCTGTCGACTAAATTTCCTTCTGAAACCTGGTCGAGCGTAAATCTGTTTCCTGCCTTTAAAGTGAAGTCTGAGTATTTTTCTTCCTCCATGAGTTTAGAGATCATTCCTTCTGCTGTATCCGGCTGTTTCTCTTTCTTTGCGTCTGAGAATCTAAGATTTGCCATGCTTTCCAAGAGGTCGATTGTCGGATTTACGACTTTATTGAAGATTTTGTCTAAAAATATGTTGAGCTCGATTTCGTTAATGTTTTTTGCTTTCATTCCTCTGGCTAAAACTTCCATTACGTTGATTGGGTCTGTTAAATATTGTTTTATGGTTGCATCATCGTTGCCGACGATTGCTCTTAGAGTTTTTTTGTCGGTATTATCGAATCCTTGAAGGTTTGGGGTCACAAATTTGAACACTTCCTTGAAGTCGATTTTTTCGTTTCCCCATTCGGAGATCATTTTTCCGGCCATTTGCGGAACTTCGTGTTCCGACATGCCGTGTGATCCATCTCCTTTTGTCAGGAATTTTTTTGTCAATAGATCTGTTATTCTTGTTGTGCCATCGAGTAGGAACCAGTTATCGACGATGTCCTCTTCACTCATCGAACGGTCTTTAAATCCTGAAATGCTGTATGAGTTGTTGAGTTTTGCCAAACAATCTTTTCTCCATCCGTCTTCTGCTTTTTTAACTGACTCTTGAAGGCTTTCGTCTTCTTTGAGTGTTTCTTCTTGCGCCATGAATTTTTCGTAGCTTTCTTCACCCAGGAATGCTTTGAGAATTTGGATTGTCTTAACCGTTAGGTGTTTATGATCATCCGGTTTTACAAACCCGTTTTCTTTTGTCCATTCGACTTTTATGCCGTGGAAGTTGATTTCGATTTTGTCGTATGCTATGAGTGGACCTTTTAAGGTTTCTCCGACCATCTTTATTGTTTGTGTTATTCCTTTGAGTGTTGTGTACTCCGGGTTTTTGTCTCCGTTCTCCAGTTTTTCTTCTACCAATCTGAATATAAAATCGAGTTGTGACTCGACTGCTTTTGGGCCTTGGGAAATCAATAATCTTTCGCTGGGTCCGATTGTTCCACCTGATATTCTTTTGCAAGTGGCGGATGATAGAGCGACTCGCGCTCCGGCTCTTTCCTCGAGTCTTTCTTCGAAATCTTTTTCAAGATCGCGCTGTACTCGTACGTGCTGGCCTATGATTGTACTTTCTTTTTGTCCGTCTCCTTCATACGCATATCCGTTTGCGCCTATGCGTTTTCCGCTATCGAGGTAGTATTCGTCTGTGTTCGAATATTGCCATATTGCTTGATTATCTGGAGTTCTTGCGCCAATTTCTCGATATATGAGGATTGTTCCTCTCTTTGTTGTGATAGTAAGTGTTCGAAGATTTGTTTTTGGGTCTTGTGTGATTTCGATTTTTTTAACAATTTTGTCTTTAATTTTTTCAACTGCAACTGCCGGTGTTTTTTCTTCTTCTGCTTCGGTCTCTGCTGCTGGCTCGGCTTCCACCTGTTGAGCAAGTTTTTTCTCTTTGACTCTTTCTAATGCTGAATCAATGTCTTCGCCCTTAAGGTCGACGATGATTTCTAGATCTTTACCTGTAATTTCCGTGTCATCTGCGAAATAAAATTTTGGTTTATCCTGTTCGTCTGTGTCTACGTAAACGTATTTGTCTTCTTTGTCTACTTTGACTATTCCTACGAATTCTCTGCCGGCTTGTTCTGCTTTCGAAGGCTCACGTTTTTCTAGTCCTGATTCCCACGATCTTAGGTAGTCACCAATCAATAAAAACCCTGGAACTATCGGTTTGTCGCTTTCAATTTCCTTGTTTTCCTCTTGTTTGATGCTAGGTCCTTTTGCGATGTATCCAAATTTTCCGTCCTGGTAAGTTAGGGTGATTAGCGCTGCTTTTGATATTCGTTCACCAACCGCATTTAGTTTATAGATTGTGAATTCGATTTTGTGTGGAGAAATACCGGGATTCATTTCTTCCTCGGTTTTTTCAATGGCAAGCGGATCAAGTCCTAGCGCGTTTACCAGGTCTGTTCCGTATGTTTCTGCTTTGCCTTGAAGCGCTCCGACGTTAGTTTGTTCCTCTGTCAGATGATTCTCTTCTTCAGTTATTTCTGCCATGACTGCTTCTCTTTTTGTTTCAATTTCCTTTCTGATTTTGGACTTGATATCAAATGATCCTAATTCTTTTCCTTTTTCTTTCCCGTCTTTTGAGCTGAAGATTTTGATCTGTTCCGCGGACGCGTCTTTTGTGAATATTACGAAGTCTTCGTCAATTTCTTTGATATTTGCTGCCTCTGATTCCTCGAATGCTTTGATGAAGTCAATCGTTTGCTTTCTTTGGAGCGCGGATCCTCCTGGATATACTTGAGAAGCCAGCTCTACCATACTGATGACCATTGCTCTTGTATCGATTGTTCCCCCCGATTCTCTTCCCAATCGTGTAACTGTTGAAAGAGCCGTGTTTTTTACCTTCTCTGTGTCGTTCAATAGTTGTCTCGTTGCTGCTAATTTCTCCTTTTTGCTTTCTATTGTGTCGATTGGCCCTTCTCCAAAATGCTCGCTTGCTTGTTTATATTCAGGACTTTTTTCTTTCCATACCAATCTTTTCTCCTTAAAGAGATGAAACAATGAGTGAATGTTTTTCATAGAAAAATTTGTTTATATTTGTTTATTTTTTTGAATCCCTGAATTATATCAAAAATTCGGGTTCAGGTCAACGCTAATAAAGGTAATCTTGTTAATATTTAAGGGTTTCCTTGCTATCCTTGGTTCATGATTATCGTGAATTTTAAAGATTACGACGAAGCAACAGGAGAAAATGCCAAAAAATTGGCGAAAATTTTCGAGAAAGTTGCTGTGGAGACTGGAGCGGAGGTCGCTGTTGCGGTGCATCCTACGGACTTGAGGGCGGTTGTGGCCGAAGTTACGCAAATTCCCGTATTTTCGCAGAGCGGTGATTCGTATACGCGTGAGGTTGGCAGTGGTGCTAGTGCTGGCCAGCCCAAGAAAACGCAGACTGGCCGAATGACTCCGAACATTATAAAAAAGATTGGGGCGAAGGGGATTTTGGTAAATCATGCTGAAAATCCGCGCTCGAACGAGGAAATTAGGTCGATTATTGAGGATTTCAAAGCCGAGTGTCCGGAAATTAAAATTGTTGTTTGCGCGGAAAGTGTCGAGAGGGCGCAAGGGATTGTTGGAATTTGTGGCGCGGGCAGTGGCGCTAGGGCGCCTGCTGATTTTATCGCGATTGAGCCTCCGGATATGATTGGCGGGGATGTCTCCGTCACGACGAAACCCGAGGTGATAAAAGATGCTGTTGAAAAAATCGGCGACA
>JBAZPI010000058.1:0-4907 GCA_041648305.1 Candidatus Altimarinota bacterium
TCGTAAATGCTGCGGAAATAAACGCGTCCGCTTATTCAGCGGCGGAGAAATTCACAGACGTAAAAGCAACGGATTGGTTCAACGAAACCATCGGCGCAGCCGCAGACATGAAAGTTATTTTTGGTTACTCTGACGGCACATTCGGCCCAAACAACCCGATAACAAGAGGCGAAGCGGCTGTGATCCTTACACGCTACCTCTACTACGCGAGCCAGTAAACTGCATGTACTCAGTAAGCCGATGGACAGTTCATTATTCCATTGCTTAGGCAAGTACAGAAATCTGACGAATCTTTTTCGTCTGTTTGGTACCACTCGTCGTTGAAATAACAATTGCCTGGCAAATCTAATGTATTAACTTTTGCTTGCAATGCTTCTATTTGATCTCCAAGTGAGTTCACTGTGCCTTTCACATTTAAATCTACGTAAGCGTTATAGATCATTTGCGCTGTTTCTGCTCTACTAATTTGATTAGAGGGTTTAAATGAGCCATCATCATAACCAGTAAGCACGTCAGCGGTACCCAGAGCAGTTACCGCTTGATAAAACCAGTCCGAACTTTTTACATCGGAGAACTTTTTATGGGCTACGTTAATAGCAAAAGAGACTGGTATTATGGCTAACATTAGCCCGATTAGCATGCCAGTTAAGATTTTTTTCATAGTTGTTAAGGTTAAGAAATATGGACAAAAGCAGTCTACCAAATTACACAATCTCATTCAACAGGATCGTACCCGCCCTTCCCGCAAGGGTTGCAACGCACGACACGCCACAGGGCTTTAGCCCCGCCCCAAACAACGCCATATTTCTCTATGGCCTCATATGCGTATTCGCTGCACGTGGGCGTAAATCGGCAATAACCAAACGGATATTTTTTTTTGCCTATTTCGCTATGATCCGGCGAAAAAAAACGCTGATACCACCTTATAACAAAAAGGACGACCCGCCTTGGCAACCCGGCGATCCACCCGATCGATCGCTTAAATATTTTAATAATAGTTTCCAGGATATTGTTTAACACCATTTTTGATTACTTCCCAATGAAGATGTATTCCGGTCGCTCCGTAAACTCGTCCGGTATTTCCCATTTGACCTATAACTTGCCCTTGCTCGACCCACTCGCCCTCTGTAACAGTCAAGTGATCCAAATGAGCATAAAGTGTCTCCAAGCCATTACCATGATCGATAATTACATGATTTCCATAGCCACCGCCCCATCCTCCGGAATATGCCTTTGTGACAGTACCGCCGCCGGCCGCCCACACAGGAGGCATGCCTGAATCGGCAATGTCAATCGCGTAATGACCGGCGCGATAGCCTTGAGTAATATCACCTCTGGTTGGGTAAATAAACGGCTTCGTTCCGACAGGTACGTCGCTGCTGTCATACAAAGCAGCAGAAGAAGCGGAAGAAGCAGCACTGCTGCTTCCAGCGGCAACAACAGGCTTCGCCGGTCCAAGAGGTCTTGCCCCGGGCAAAAACAAATGCTGCCCGATTGTCAAAGTGTCCGAAGTTAAAGTGTTTTGCGCGATAATACCATCAACATTTATTTTATATATATCAGCCAATTTCTCTAATGAGTCGCCATCCTTGGTCGTATAAGTGACTCCATCAACAGGAGGAATAATAAGTTTTTGACCCGCAACAACCATATTCGCGTTCCCGATATTGTTTTCCCACATAATAGTTTCAACGCTCAAACCGTAGCGATCGGCAATTTTTGACAGAGTCTCGCCACTTTCAACCGCATGGATCGCATAATCCGTCATTCCGATTCTACTCGCATTTCCAGTCTGCGGGTTAATTTTCATCAAATAACCGTCCGTGTCAGCGATCAAAACGTCGCCCGGAAGCGAATAAGTATCAATGTAATCCGTTGCATACGTCATTGAAACAGTCGAAAAATTACTGATAGGAGATATTCCACTAATTACAAAAAGAACGCCTGCAAGTATCCCGATCTGGGACATGAGGCGTCTATGCGGAGCCATGGGCAAGATACGAAAATTCAATAAGCCCAAAGACCTCACATAAGAGATAGGAAAAACTAAAATCTCAAAGAAACTTTTCACGTACTTCTTGAGTACAAACCAAGCTGTAAACACCTTGAGATGACGCTCTTTTCGAGCGTCTTTATTTACCTGTTCTATCTGATAGACTGTTGTTTCTGGTGTCATATTTTTTTACTACACTTTGCAACTATACCGAGTTTCCATAGCCGTACTCAAAGCCCCCAAATTGACATAAGATGCGTATTATGTTGTAAATTCAGCGAAATGTCAATAGCAAGTAGCGGTTTTAACCTACGGATAAAGGCTTTGGAAGGGTCGCAAAAAACGTCAAAAAATAGCCATTTTTACAAAAAATACTTGACGTCACCTGTCAAATCTTGTGAAGAGCTATTGCTAAAAAATGCTACATTTGGTAGGGTTCGTGCGCAAAATTCTGCTCTATTTATAGAGAAATAGAGCTTAGGATAAACCTAACCCACAGAACATATGACTGATGAAAATCTTTCTTTATACGAGTTAATGGTCATTCTCGACCCAAATCTGGGAGAGGAGGCCACTACAACACAGATTGAAAAACTCAAAAAATTCATTACCGATCTCGAAGGAAAAATAACCCATGAGGACATTTGGGGTATAAAAAATCTCGCTTACACGATAAAAAAGGAAGAAAGGGGATTTTACATTGTCTTCAATTTTGAACTTGACCCGGCAAAAATTAAAGAATTAAAAGACGAAATAATGTTGGAACAGATCATTTTGAGATACATGCTATTAAAAGCGCCCAAATATTATGAATTAAAGACCTTGGAGGAATTAAAAGAAGAAGCTCCAAAATACCAAAAAGTAATAAGCCAAGAAGAAAAAGAAGGAAAGGCAAAATATGGAGGGAAGCCCGCCACTGCGGCCGTTGCTGCCATTGCGGAAGCTCCCAAACAGCAGGCGCCAGAGGCGCCAATTTCTACATCGCCAACCCCTACCCCGGCTCCAACAAAGAAAGAAGCTCCAATAAAGAAAGCTCAGATAGAAGAGGTGGTGGTAGAGGAGGCTCCAGTAGTAGAGGAAGAGCCAGCAGAAGAACCCCAAGAAGTACTTCCACCGGCACCAAAAGAAGAACCGAAAATCAAACTATCCGACAAAAAAGAACTTGAGGATGTCGATGCGAAACTAAAAGCAATTATTGACGACCCAGATATAACACTTTAACCAACAAAATCATGAGATCAGTAAACAAAGTAATAATTATTGGAAACCTGACAAGAGATCCGGAAATGAGAGAAACTCCAAATGGACAACAGGTTACGACGTTCGGAGTTGCCACAAACCGCGAATGGATGACCGGAGCAGGAGAGAAAAAGACTTCCGCAGAATTCCACGAATGTGTCGCCTGGGCGCGCTTGGCGGATATTTGCTCAAAATATCTTAAAAAAAGCAAACTTGTATACATTGAAGGGTATTTGAAAACGCGAAGCTGGGATACGGAAGAAGGTATAAGAAAATTCAAAACAGAAATAATCGTTCAGGACATGATAATGCTTGATAAAAGACCAAAATCGGAAGACGAAGAAAAAGAATTACTTCAGGCGCAAGCTTCACAGACCGAACAGGGCGCGTCTGCCCTCGAACCGGAAGTGGAAGGAAACATTTTTTAAATATTTAACTTAAATTAAACATGCCAACTTATAAAGGAAGAAGGTGCCATCTTTGCACAGAGGAAGTAAAATATGTCGATTACAAAAATCTGGCTTCAATAGGTAGATTTATCACGAAATTCGGTAAAATCGTCCCGAAATACTACAGCGGCAATTGCCTTAAACACCAAAAAATGGTGGCAAACGCAATCAAGAGAGCAAGAGAAATGGCTCTGATTCCATTTATAAAATAGGGTCGGATCTCTTGGGAGAGCGCAGCGATTTCCATGCGGGAACCGGGCGTTTTTCCTGTGCATGCAAAATTTCCCCGGGGAAAATTTTGCAGGTTAGAATTTACAGGTTGGACGGTTTCCCCGGGGAAAAACGTCGGAATTTCCCCGGGGAAAATTTTGCAGGTTAGAGTTTACAGGTTGGACGGTTTCCCCGGGGGAAAAAACGCCGAATTCCCCAGCCTTCCAAGGCAACACGACCTTCGTAGAGAAAAGCCCTCCCCAAAATCCGCTTTGAAAAAGTCTGCAAAATATGCTATCATTATAGGATAAAAAACAAAAACAAACATGCTCAAAAGACTAAAAGCCAGGCTAAGATCAAGAAAAGCCAAAAAAGCCGAGAAACTTCTCCAAAAAGCTTTGAAAAAAGAGGCCAAACGACTGTCCTCTTACAGAGGAGAAACGGCCTACGACAAAGGAATAATCACTTGGACATCCCCAGAATACCTCAAGCACAGAAAAGGATGGGTCTGGTACGTGATATTCCTCGCAATTTTCCTCGGAGGAACCTATCTCGCTTACATATACGATGCGTGGACATTCGCAGTAGCATTGGCAGTTTTTGCGATTGTATACCTGATACTTGATAAATCTCATCCTAGAAAAATAAAAATTGTTCTTTCAGACATAGGAATAAAAGTTGGAAATAAAGTTTATCAATACAACAGAATAAAAGCATTTTGGATCGTATACAATCCGCCATTCCATCAAACCTTAAATATCAAAGTTTATAACGAATTTGTGGAAGAAATAGCGATCCAATTGGGGGGTCAGGACCCAAATGAAGTTTACACAGTATTATCTAAACGCCTACCCGAATTGGAAGGCAAAGAACCGGGATTACTGGAAAATTTATCTAAAATTTTAAAACTGTAAATATGGGCGACGAACGACCGGATCAAGACAAAGCCAAAGACGAAGCCAAAGCGCGAGAAGAGCAAGCGCGAGCTATTGAAAAAGCCCAACACGAAAAACACG
>JBAZPI010000059.1:0-4884 GCA_041648305.1 Candidatus Altimarinota bacterium
CTGCCGCTCGGCCGAATAGCACGTGATAATCATCTTCCCGCATAGATCACACGACGCTCGATGCAAATGCCTCTCATTCCTGAATCGAAACCGCCGGCACATCCTGCACGAAGGACAGAGCGTGGGCGTCGGCACCGGCGCGCCAAAAGACAGCCCGGCTTTTTTATAAAACACCCGATCTCTCTCGAAAATCTCGAACTCACTGCCGCACTTTTTGCAATTCTTCCGCATACGGGAGAATTATAGATGAATCAAACAATTTCTCAAGACCTTGACAAGTAACCCGAAACCCACTATAATCGCCCCTACTCGCTACTTCATAATAATAAACATGACCAATACACCACCAAGTTCACCGGGAGAATACCCATTAGAAACAGTCCAAACCCTGGCAGTAAAAGTTTACAAAGAAATGCGCTGGACAGGACAATCTCCGGAAGAAATACTGGAAACCTTAAGAGCCAGTCTCACTCTTAACGAAAAAGACTCCGAAACCTATAGAGCAGGACTCTCCGAAGCATTCCCGGACATAGGCCCGGATTTGGCAATAGCCGCCCTCAAATATGTATTAGAAAACTTCGCCACAGTACAAGCCTTGGCGGCAGTTACAAGAACAAAAATCCTTCCAGAAAAAGCCATTGAACTTGGATTTGGAGACAGAGTACGGGAAACTCTTCAAAACGGCTACATCGACCCGGACATCGAGAATGACGGGGAACCGATGAACTAACAAAACACACTCTCTCCGAATTTGCTAAAATTCCCCGAGGATTTTTTTGCCTCCCCCTTAAAGGAGAGTAGAGGAAATTTTGAAAAAATTTTTATGCTACTTTTTGCTTATCATGATGAGCAAAAACCACTTCTGCGTACATGTTAGCAGAAGTGGCCCGGAGCATAATTTTTCAAAATTCCCTCTACTCTCCTTCCCAAGGCTCATCCGCCTTCTCAAAAAACTCATTTATCGCATCAGTTGAAATAATCCCTCCAAGGCTATCGACTTCTTCAGTAAAAATTGTTGAAGGAATCCCGATAAAACATCCGGTTTTGGCCAAAGCCAGCCCGCCGGAATTCCCATAAGTAACCTGCGCGGAAGTAAGAATAAATTGTTCCTCGGGATAAAATCCGCTCACAATTCCTTCGGTTATTGTAAGATTGGTGCCACCACTCAATGAAGGATACCCAAGAATCATCACGGGATCCCCAAGATCCAAATCCTCCATTGCACACTCCCAAAGCCCCGACACATTATCAAACTCCTTCGGGAACTCTCCGGCCACAAAATAATCATCTCCATACGAATCATAAATCTCCAAATAAGCGATATCGTAGTATTCACTCCACCCTTCAACAGCATAAGGCTGAGCCAAATATATCTCGGCCGCCTCTCCGGTCTTCGGATTGGGGATAGCGACAAAACACCCTTTCTCATGTACCAAATATACCTTCTCGTCCTGAGGGTAAACATGTGCATTTGTCAAAATCATACCCTCCGGAGTTAACATAATACCGGACCCACCTTCGCCATACGCTTCGACTGAAAACTCCTCATCCATATACGGGCAAAAAATATTGACAACCGCCGATTTAGTGGAATCCGACAGATATATTTCCCCCTCTCTGACGCCGGTGGAATAACCGTAAAACGACATCCCGGCGGAAATTAGGATTATTCCGCCGCAAACAGCCCCAAAATAAACATAGAATGCCTTCGGAAGTCTTTCCCCCCGAACAAAAGTCCTTTTAACTCTTTCGGAAAAAAGAAAATAAGGTATCCAAACAAAAACCATAAAAAACGATTTCACAATAGTCTTGATGGACTCCTCGTCAAAAAACATCAGCGAAGGCATCATCCAAGGAACAAATAAATAATCGATCAATATAAAAACAAAGAAAGCTAAATATAGAGCCACGATCAATTTTGGCAAAGCCTTCTTCCGCTTCAAAAACAACACTATGGTAAAAACAGTGGCAATAATGAAAAAGATGGAAAACAAAAACTCAAACATCAAGATGGGGAACCACAAAAAGTGATATACGTTGGACGACGGATTTGTCAGCGCGTCGAAAGAATCACTATTCAAAAAAATCTTCAGGCAATTATAGGCGGTATAAACAAAGCCAATCACGGACCCAAACAAACCCAAAAGCGGCAATATAAGAACCCCTCCAATCTTTTCATTCGCCCTCTTCTTCCCCTTAGATGCCTTGCGTTTTTGCATACCTCCCCAAATAACGAGAATCACCCCGATAACAGCAAAACTGAAGTATCCAATAATATGACCAATCTGCTCGGAGAGATCCGTTGAAGCAATCACAAGATCCGGCTTATCGATATAATAACTCAACGAAAAAATCACTATCAGAACGACGCCGATGATTATCTTCCACATATTGCAAATGTTATAAATAATTGAGGTCGGACAAAAGCCAAAGCAATCTTACATTATTAGGGATCCCTCTGCAAAAAAGTCGTTGACTGCGTATTAAATTTACTATACTATTTATATAGAAATTTAATATTAAATTCATTCCTATGCTAAAAGATCAATGTATCTCCGTAACAGACCTGCGCACCGAAACAAAGAAATGTCTTGAGAATCTGGAAAAGGAACCGAAATATATCTTCATCAACAATGAACCGATCGCTGTGTTGATGGATATTGTTCAATACGAAGACCATTTTCTAAGACCAAAACTTGTTGAATTAAAGGAAAATGAAGTAGATAAGACAACAAAAAGACAAGCTTCAAAAGCCAAAAAATCTAGAAAAGAGGACTTAGTGGACATATAGTATGCCTCCATGAACAAAATCCAAAGAATTTTAGAAAGAAAAGAGATCTTCAATTATTTACAGGCGAGAGGCTTATTGAAACAATACCAAAAGGCAAAACGGTTTTTACTCCAAGGGAACGCCTTGCAAGTCAAATTCAAAGAAAGAAATCCCAAAGGGAGTGGGGTATGGTATTTCAGGATCAATAAGCAGTTCAGAGCCCTGGGCGTATTCGACGAAGAGGGAGATTTAATAATATTCAAGATCGATAATCACCAGTAATTCTTGGTGGAGCTGATGGGGTTCGAACCCACGACCCCTTCCATGCCATGGAAGTGCTCTAGCCAGCTGAGCTACAGCCCCAAGAGAGCGAAAGCTCTCATTTCACACACAACCTTATCCTAAAACCCATTCAAATTCAATGGCGCCCGAAAACGGCCGAAAACGGAAATGGCTTATCTAAGCCGCCTTTCAATGGTAAAAGTCTGTACGTACAGACCTTAAACTTTGAACTTTCTGATGATCAATAATAACACCTCACATCAGCCCCCTGTACCCAAAGATTCCCCATAGTAATAGTAAAACTCACATAAACACTTTTCTCGTCACCATAAGAATCAACCGGATATTTGTAAGTCTTGGTAAGACCATCTGAACTACCAGGGAGTAAAACTGCATCTTCAAAAACCTTAACCCTGGTGTGAATCAATATTTGATCCATACCTCGATCCAATGGTCGCCCTGCCTGAAGCTGTCGCCGAACATCAAGAACACGCCATAGCTCACCACGATCAATTGCCCCGTCACGCTTCACACGCACGGAAATATCCTTAGTCAAAGTGAAAATATCACCCAATGCCTCAAGTTTACCATTTTGAGACTCAATTTCAGCAAATATCTTCACCTCTTCAGGCAAAAAGAAACCACCATCAACAACCTGATCCCCCAAATTCGCAGTTATCGCAACCTGCGGCTCCGACTGCAACAATGACCTCATAGCTTCAGTAATGATTATATGGAACTTTGGCCCTTCATGCCGATATCGTGTCGCATCCTCACACAAAAACCGTCCGAATTTCCCTGCCTGCCCAAGACAATCAGCAACTTTTCGGACACAATTAATCGAAACCTGATATACGTCCATCGCTACAAACTCAACCTCCCCATCTTTAAAAAACGGTGCAACCAGCGTTGCAAACAACGCAAAAGGCCCGCAACCCGCATAAAGTACACGAATGGGCCTTTCACTAAACATCTCTTTTGCCTTATTAATCGCCAGACACAACCCTCTGGCAAAACTGCGAGTTCTTTCACCATCCATAACACACATAGAAGCTCCTGTCGGACTTAGAGCAATTCCGCCCAATACATCCTCTGAATCACGGACAGATTTAAGATCATCCCCAACAATAGAATTCAAATAATAATACAGCCCGCAACAATCCCGCCGAAGTTCATCAGCGTTCCCACCTGCCCCCCCAAGCACACGCTGCGCAACTTTTTCAAAACCCTCACGATCTTTTATTCCTTCATCAAACATAAGACCTGTTTGTACAGCAAAACCTTGACACCGTCAACCCAATTCGATTTAATAACCCTCCCATATCACGCATATCACTCAAAAAATGAAATTAGTAGAATTATTTAAAAACACCAGAATAGAAACTCCAAATCTCGCGCCATTCTTGAGAGATCCCGCCAGAACAGGAATGCCCCCGCTGGATACAACAAGACTTGCGCTGGAATCCTTGGTAGAAGAACAAAGATTACAACTGCGAACAGCAGTCACGGGAACAGCCACTCTATTGATAAGATACAAAAACAAAGAAGGAGCAGTCCTAAGCCTGGACGAACGGGAAGACGGCGACGTCTGGGAAATTCCACAGGTGCAAGGCGCAAGAAGCCAAAAATCCTACAGACTAACTTCCGGACTAAGATGGCAACAATTATTTGGCACAAGAGTGGAACAATACGCAACACATCCCGACGCCAGCGTTAGGCACATAACAATGAAACCCACATTTATGATGACAAATATCACAGACGCGGCATCAGAACATGTCAGAGAAACCTACGAAGCCGTCAGAAGCGTACTGGGAATGAGATGGTCAAAA
>JBAZPI010000060.1:0-4612 GCA_041648305.1 Candidatus Altimarinota bacterium
CCACAAAAGAAGGCGAAAAGATCGAAGACGTTTGTGATCCCAGGAAGTTGATGAGCAAACTCATGCACGCCGACTATGACGACCACGACAATGAGTCCAGACAAAATTTATTCACTAAAGTTGATAATGAATCTCAGGTCATGGATTTGCAACAGAAGGACAATCTCCCGGCCGGGACGGTTGTGTTTTTCGAGAAATTCCTTCCTGATGAAAGTAAGATTTTGATGTGCGGCATCGCTGGAATGGACGGGAAAATAAGATACCAGACTGGCGAAGGCGAGAAAGGAAAACTTGAGGAACTTACCACTTTTTCACCCGAGATTGGCAAATCTATTGCGTCACTTACGAAGACTTTTGGTGAATTAAAAGCTGGCGGCAAAATTTCTGACTTTGACGCTACCGATCAACTCAAGAGTTCTCTATCCAGCGTTTTGAGTGGACAATCTAGCGGGATTCAATTCGTAGGGGCGTTTATTCCAAATTCAGAGCTTGGAGTATCCAGGAAAGATCCTGAGTCCGGTAAGGATTCTCAGTATTTGACTGGGGGCAAAAAAGATGAAAAAGAAGAAGTTGTTGAGGATAAACCGGGATCCATTGATGAGGCGTTGGATGCGGCAGAGACAGAAAGGGCAGCGGCGGCAGCAAAAGCAGCCACTCCCGAGCCATCTTCAGAGCCGCCAGAAGCTGAGGCTCCTGAAGAACCAAAAGAATAAACGGAGGGCTAGTCAATTGAACTTTAACCTAATATAGATATAATTTCCGCGATATGGCAGACGATCAAAAAACACCACAGGACGATAAAACAGGAAAAGGCAAAAGTTCCTTGATTAAGGCTGATCCAAGTAGATCCAATGAGGACTACATAAAAGAGGCGGAAAAGTATTATATAATTCCAAAACTTGTTCGTGATGTTTTCCCTGATTTGGTCAAACTTATTTTCGAAACTGAGTCGATGGATATCGATGAAAGGGAATATTGGTTACAGATTTTGCCTATCATGACCGAGGATCAGATCAAGAAATTCAGAGATATTTTGGTCAACGAGAAGGATCAATTAAAGAAGTTGGATAAGGAATATGAAAGCGAAATGTCCTCCTTGGAAAATAAACACCAAAAGGTTTTGAATGAGGAAGAAATAAGACGTAACCGTGAAGAGTTAAAATCAAAGGAAGACGCTGCCGAGGTTACTGAAGCGAAAACTGAAGAGGAACTCTTGAAGCAATTAGGGAACCTTTAGGGCCTCCGCGAAAGATCGCGGAGTTTTCTTTAAATCTGTTCTTCTATTAAATCCGCTATGACTACAATTCTCTTGAGGTTTGTTCCTATTGGATAACAGGTGATAAGTGTAAGAGTTTTGTCCGGAGTTTGTTTGAGAATGTCGATATTTGACGGGAGTACTATTTGGATGTCGCTGACTTCATATACGTATTTGTGCTGGTTGTAATATAAGGCGACTTTGTCCCCGACCACCACTTCCTGAAGTAGTGCAAACACGTCTTTGAATCGCCCTGGATCCCATGGGAAATACGAGCTATGCCCCGTTATAACAACGTTACCAGTTTGATCCGGCCAACTTGTCCCCGGGTAATGAACTACGCCGTATTTCAAGCCTTCTTGCATATCTTTTTCTAAGGCACTCCAATCTTTAGTAATCAGATTTTCACTCGATATCTTAAGTACTGGAAGATTTTGATCTATTCTCGGGATAACCAGTCTGGTGTCAGGAGGATATACTTCTAGATCTAACTTTGGTATTTCCTGGATTTGTTTCGTTGTACTTTGATTTGTGTCCACCAGTTTTTGTTTTGGCTGGGGCTTTTTTTCTTTTTCGACTACTTCAATTAGTTTGCTTTCTTCTTGTGTCCCGGTAAGCTCCTCAAATTTATATTTGGCGTTTATGTATAGAGCTCTCCAGTTCATTGCGCAAAATGTCACAATCAAAATCAGAAGAGTCACAAAAATTTGTCTCCCGGCATCTTTAAGTATTGTTTTAATGCTTTTTTTCTCTTTTTTTGGAGTATTATACGGATGTTCAGGTCCGATATGCAGGATTAAATTGTTTTTGTTTTCCATTGTTTTCCTTAATTGAATCCGTTAATTATACCTGAAAATGCATGTTTTTTCAACTGTAAGGAATAAAAAGTTTGACTTCTTGGGGATTTTATGTCATATTTGGGATCATTTTGGAGTCTATCTTAAACAAAAGAAACAGTATGATGTCTCCTGTCGCAGATAATTATAAGGAATACTTTGATCTCGATGAGGTTATAAAAAACATAAAAAAATACCTCCCTGATTTTAATACAAAGAAGTTTATCAAAGCTTTTGAATTTGCTGAGGAAGCTCATAGAGGACAGGTTAGAAAAAGTGGTCGTCCGTATATTATTCATCCTGTTCAGACGGTGATTAATTTATCGAAGCTTCGCGGAGATGAGGACTCCCTGATTGCCGCACTTTTGCATGACGTGCCCGAGGATACCGGGATGGACATAAGCCAGGTCAAGAAATTGTTTGGTGATGAGGTTGCTTTCTTGGTGGACGGAATTACCAAATTGTCGAAAGTTTATTATCGACACGATATGGAAGAACGCCAGGTTGAATCCTTGAAGAAACTTCTGATCCATACCGCGAAGGATCCGCGAGTTATCCTTATTAAACTCGCTGATCGACTACATAATATGCAGACTTTGGAATTTATTCCGAAACCGGAGAAAAGAGATCGTATAGCTCGTGAAACATTGGAGATTTATGTTCCAATCGCTAATTTGCTTGGAATACAGGAATTGAAATCTAAGCTCGAAGATTTATGTTTCAAACATCTTTACCCGGAGGATTATGAAAATTTAAAGGCGAAAATCACTGCCACGACAGAGAAGTACAGCGAAACATTGAAGGAGATGATGGCTATTATTAGAAAGGAACTTAAAAAACGCGAGATTGATGCCGAAATACAGGGAAGAGAAAAAAGTCTTTATAGTATTTACAAGAAAATTAAAGCGGAAAACAAGACCATCAATGATATTCATGACAGGATAGCTCTCCGCATTATTACAAAAAATAACCCCGATTGTTATACCGCATTGGGGATTATTCATGATCTGTTTAAACCTAAGCCGAGTGGATTTAAGGACTATATTGCGATCCCGAAGGGAAATGGGTATCAAAGCATTCATACCATTGTTTTTGGTGTTAACGGAATTTTGACTGAAATCCAGATCAGAACTGCAAAAATGCACATTGACGCCGAATACGGTATTGCTGCGCATTATTTTCATGACGTTTCGAAAATAGGCGGCAAGAAATTGGCTGATGATCAAAGATCTTCGTGGGCTTTAAAAATTCTTGAGCTTCAGAAGTACCAAAAAAGCCATGAAGACTTTCTTTCAAATTTAAAGCTCGATATTTTCCAGGATAGAATTTTCGTATTTACCCCTGAGGGAGAAACCGTTGATCTGCCCAAGAACGCGACCGCGATTGATTTTGCTTACGCCATACATACTGAGGTTGGTAATCACGCCGAAAAGGCCGAAGTAAACAATGAAATTAAACCGATTACTACGATTCTGAAAACCGGCGATCATATAAATGTTATTACTTCCGAGAAACAAAAACCTGAACTATTATGGCTCTCCTTTGCGAAAACTAATCTTGCCAGAAATAAAATTCAACTTTTCTTGAAAAAGGAAAGTTTCAGGAAAAAAGTGGCTGATGGCATTAAAATGTTGCAAAAAGAGTTTGATAGAGCCGGTCTTGGGCTGGTTGAAGACGTTAATTTCAGAAAGTTAAAGGCTCTTTTACTGGAAAGACACAACCTGAATATTGATAACAGAAAAATACTCTTCGCCGAAGTTGGCGATGGAACCATCCAGGCGGTTGATATCGTGAGATTATTGAAAAAATTGAAGTTTAAAAAAGGGAAAGAAGAGAAGAAATTCGCCATTAAAGTCGTGGGGGATAATCGCCCGGGGTTAATAAAAGACGTTATTGATATTCTGGTCAGTTATAACGCCGATTTATCTTATTCTCATGCGAAGCTTTCGTTGTTTGGGAGGAAAGCGATTATGATTTTCCATATTGAGTTCGCTTCATTGGAAGATTTTAGTGAAGTCTGTCAGCATATTGAGCAAATTGAAGGTGTTGAAAGGGTGCATAGATTGTTTTTGTTCACGACGGTTTCTTTTTATACTGTCGCTTTCACCACAATTGCCATCTGGGTGTTGCATCCGTTATTTATAGAGGGTCTCGTACATCTTCGTTTCGCAAAAGAATATGAATTCTTATCCAGTTTGTTTTTATATATAGGCTTATTTATGCTTCTGTTTACTGTTGTTTATTTGAAGAAAATTATTCAGAAAAGTTTCCCTGGGTCCAGGTACGTGAAATGGCTTTGGGGATCCACTTTTTTTGCGCTTACCGTGGCGGTTTTCGCTCTTTTAATTGAGCTTTATATATTTAAGATCCATTATAATTGGGTCATTATTTTTGGCGGGATTTTGTTTATTTACGCATATCTCGCCGCTCAATATCTTGAATATAAAAATTCTTCATCATGACAACACTTATAAGAAAAAAAATTATTGGCTACACTTGCGGGCTTCTTGCCGCGTTTTTT
>JBAZPI010000061.1:0-4513 GCA_041648305.1 Candidatus Altimarinota bacterium
CGCGCAAAGAAGAGTTGCAGCTAAAGGAGGAAAAATCGCCACTCCGGTCGCTGCCAAGGTCGCCGCTCCGGTCGCCACTCCAGTCAAAAAAGCGGCAGCCAAAAAAGCTCCAGCAAAAAAGGCAGCTCCCAAGAAAGCAGCTAAATAGCTCTTAGAATTTCACCAACTAAAAAATGTGATCCGGTCACAACCAAGACCTGATCACTTTTTAAATTCTTCAAAGCATATTGAAACGCCTCAATTGGTCCTTCCTTAACACTCGCCTGCCTGTAAAATTTTTGACGAAGCTCTTCACCCGTATACCCCCTGACAGGATGAGAACTTGTAAAAATCACCTTGTGCTCGAAAGTCCTGAAATGCCCAAATATATCCCCGCCAACAAGCTTATCCAAAAAACCATCAACATGCTTGTCCTTCATCATCGAAATCAAAAAAACAAACTTTTTGTCAGGAAATCTTGCGCGAAGTTTTTCACGCAAATACTTCGCACTATCGATTGTGTGAGCAATATCAAAAACCGCAATCCGCTCCCCGCCACGCCCCCCGTCACCACGACCCTCGCCAAACTTATGCACCTCAAACCGCCCAACAATAGCCAGATGATGATACAACTTCAAAAACAACCTTTCATCAAACTTTCCAATCAACCGCCTCGAAGACAGATTTTCCAAACAAGCCTTCGCACCTTCGAAATTTGGATCGCCAGGAGAAGCCCACACGACCCCGCCACTCACGACCCCGCGTCTCATGACCCAACCCCTTAGTTTACGCCGGATTTCCCTCTCCACAATCGACTTCTGCGGAGACACAATCAGCGGCACTCCCTTCTTAACAATCCCCAATTTCTCCCTCAAAATCGCGGAGTAAGTTCGACCCAAAAGCTTCTCGTGTTCCTTCTCGACCGAAGTCAAAACAGTCACGACTGGCTTGCAAACATTCGTACTATCGAGCCGCCCGCCAAGCCCGACTTCGAGAACCGCAAAATCGACTTTCATATCAAGAAAATATTGAAACATTATCGTCGTCAAAAGTTCAAAATACGTGATCATTTGGCCAGCAGCACCACTCGCAGACCGACGCCCCGTGCACCGACGCCCCGCGCACCGACCCCCACGGCCCCCAAAGCCCAACCCAAAACCCGATCCCTCGATAAATCTTCTCAACTTATTCACATAACACAAAAACTTTGCCTCGGGAATCGGCTCACTATTCACCTTAATCCCTTCAGTAATGTCCATCACATACGGCGAAGTAAACAGCCCAACTTTATAACCCTTACGCTCCAAATACGCAGCCACTAAAGACGCGGTCGTCCCTTTGCCCTTCGATCCGGCAATATGAATCGCGCGCAGAGCCTCGTACTTCACACCGCACGCGCTCAAAAATCCGCGAAACCGCTTAAGATCGAATTTCGACTCGTCATATTTATTCAAGATAATATCCTCATACGAAGTAAAAGATTTCAAATATTTAACTGCGGATTCCAAATCGGAGATCTTCATGGTATAAATAAAGCATGTTGGACTTCCTATTGCAACAATATCGCGACCTCCTAAATAGCCTCGATAAATCCTGTAAAGCAGTTTTAATAAACGTCATCGAAACTCCATGCCGCAAAGGCTGCTACGATTGCTGCAAGCAGCTTTTCCCGCTCTCTATGATCGAAGCTTTTTACATCAATCAAGGCTTTCAGACACTCGAAAAAGAAGCGCAAAACGCACTTGCCCTAGCAGCCGCAAAATCGCAAGAAGCCATCCACGACTTGAAGTTGCAGCAGTTTGAAACTTTTTCCGACTCACTAGAGGACATCGCAGAAGCACGCAACTCTCTCACGAAAGCTCTACAATCAACAGGAATCCCCTGCCCACTACTCGTACTAGAAGACGGATCTACAAAAGGCCTTTGCAAACTTTATCCATACAGAAATCACGACTGCAGAATCCACGGAGTAAGCTTCGACCAATATTCCGGAGAAATGGTCGGCTGTTTCAGACACCCACAAATTTTCAACACTCCAGCCCTAAGACGAAAATTCGTCTCACACGCAGTCCCTTCAAATCATTTGTACAAAGAAAAATCAAAACTCGACTCGCTTCTGACAGTTGAACTCGGCCAAGATCCAAACCTGCAGACCCTCCTAAAATACTGCTATTACTTCACAACTCCGTACGCGCCGCTACAAGAAGCCTTCGCAACCAAAAACTGGCCAGAATTCTTTAAGAAAAAATTAGCCGGAAAACCGCAAACAAAATATTCGCTAATCGTAGATGTGTAATGTTCAGCCGCCAAAAGCTCGTAACAAAAAGAGGATACAAATACCAGTATGGCAAAAGCCCTGTCCTCCAACAAACATTCAAAAAAACGCTTCGCGGCAACACCCCAACAAACTTCCACACACCAAATAAACGCATCAAACTTTCTTCATTATCAGCGAGAATCCCGCCGAAACTAAAACGCATAATATTTCTCTTGGCAGTAATCGCGCTACTTTTATACCTCATTTATTTGCTTGCCGTATCCAGCTTCTTCAACGTCGAAACAATCAAAATTTCGACAGAATTGCCGAGCTCGGAAAGCCTAAGCACAAACATCATTTCGGATCTGGAAAGCTACAAGGGCAAAAACTTAATATTCATAAACAAAGACGAAATAATCGCCAAAATCCAAAGCTCATATCCCGAAATCGAAAACATAGAAATCGACAGAGACTTCCCGAGCACAATAGACATTTCATTCACCGAATATCCGCTTGTCGCAAACATCACCAACGTCTCGAACGAGGCCAATAAAAAATTCATCATCAATTCAATCGGTTACGTCGTTAAGGAAAACACCGACGATCCAAACCTCCCGTACGTCAAAATTAAAACGGAATCCCCGTTAAACACAGCATCGTCCGTCATCGACATTTCGCGCCTCACCTATATTCTCGGAGCAAAAACATATTTCGAAGAGAAATTCGGCATGAAGATAATTGAGGTCGAATACAAGATAGTTCCACGCGAAATCCATCTCCGCACAGAAAAATACTTCTACATCTGGTTAGACATCCAACAACCATACGAAGATCAGCTCAAAAAACTCAAAAAAGCTTTGGTAAAACTGGACATTTACAACGAACCAATCGAGTACATCGATCTTCGAATAACCGGCGAAAGCGGAGAAAAGATAATCTACAAAAGAAGATAGGCCACGCAACACCGCGCCCGCGTCGCGCGCATACCCCGCGCACCCCGTACACACCACGCAACATCCCCCCATCTTCGTCAACCTATCGTAATTCAAAAATTCGATTTTTTCTGGTATAATTCAGTCAGAAAGTAAATGAAAATAAACATAAACATACAAATACATGTCACAAGCTTCAAAACTTGCTCTCATAAAAGAAATGCTTGAATCTGCCGAATCCAGTTTGCGCAGCGCAAAGCAAATGGTATCCGACCTCGTCGGCTCAAACGGCAAAAGCTCATTCGCAAAAAAAGCGGAATTACTCCCGGAAATGAAGAAAGATAGCGACGAAGAAGGCGACAAAATTATCGAAGGTGTATTCGACGGAGAAAAAATGATCGATAACAAAGAAAAAGAATTTCCCGTACCGGCCAACTACGCTTCAAAATCAAAACTGATTCCAGGCGACGTCTTGAAACTGACGGTAAAAGAAGATGGCTCATTCGTTTACAAACAAATTGGACCTGTCGATCGCAAAAAAATCATCGGGACATTAACCTACGAAGACGGCCAATACAAAGTAATTGCAAACGGAAAGGCCTATAACGTCCTTTTGGCCTCCGTGACATACCACAAAGCGGAAATTGGAGACAAAATTACGCTAATCGTACCTGAAAACGAGGACAGCAACTGGGGAGCGATTGAAAACGTCCTCCCGAAAGAAATTACAGACTTAAATACAGACGAAGACTTTTAAATTTCTAAAATATAAACAAAAATAAAATGGATAATGAATTCCAACCACAACCACCGCAACCGCAACCACCAGTCAATGCACCGCAACCGATGGAAGAAACTAAAACTTTGGAAGAGATTTCGGGAACAGCAAATCCTCCGCCGGTAGCCGAAATGCCAAGCATAGAAATGCCAGACGTGACTCCAAGCAATAAAGCGGAAATTTACTCAAAATTAACGAGAATTTTCGTCCCAGTAGTAGTAGCGGTTGTAATCATCGGCGCAGGAACCGCCATATACAAACTTTTCTTAACATCAAGCGATACATCTGAGCCAACTTCAGAATCGGGAACAGAATCGGAAACTCCGGGAAGCTCAATTCTCCCAGACACATCAGAAGTACTTAACGAAGACTTCAGTGATTCATTTAAAAAAGCTCTCGAAGAGGCAGTAGAAGTCACAGCAGATGAGACAGAACCAGACGAAACTCAGCCGAAAATCCCACAAATCAAGCCAAAAAAATAGACTTTGAGTCCCGGCTTCAAGCTAATTACCAATTAAACATCAAGCCTGCTAGAATAAGCAGGCTTTTGTTTTATTATATTATAGC
>JBAZPI010000062.1:0-4312 GCA_041648305.1 Candidatus Altimarinota bacterium
CAATTCATGAGTCTGAAATTTGACCGCATTGCAACCGGCGTCCACCGCCGCGTCGACGAGTCTTTTGGCGTTTTCCAAATACTCCGAAATAGGACGATCTTCTTGCGTCTGTATGAAATTTTTTCCAATTTCCGCGATGATAAAAACATCGTCTTTTCCGAACATATTCACAAAACCACCTCCTTTTTCAAAGTTCTTCATTTATCAGATTCCTCGCAAGTAAAGCACAAATTAGTAAAAAGTAAAGAGCTACTCATTCTTGCGACCAATAGGTAAAACACCCCCGGAAACAAAAAGGTTTCGCCCAATCAAGACCAGCAGACGCTTACTCCAAAACAAATGTCTATGTGAGTGCTCTGCCGGTCATGACTAAGCAAAACCCGCATTTATATTTTATCAAATATCCCAAAAACACAAAACCCCCTTGCGGGGGCTTGTGAGACATTTGTTTTTAGAGAGCTATTCAAAAAATGTTTCTTCTGAATAAACACTCACGCCTCCATGCTAGCAAAAATTCAAATAAAGTCAAGTTATTCCCCTCCGCATAAAAATTCTAGAACATCGCTATGATTATCGCCCCCGCAACCATTATGCCGGCGCCAAGTATCCTTCTTGCCGGATGATGTTCCTTGAGAATAATCGCGCCGTATAAAACAGCGAAAAGAATACTTAACCTTTTTATCGCGATCACATAGGGAACGATTTGTATCTGAAGAGCCGTATTTATAAATATTGTTGAAACGGAACAAACAAGGCCAAGGACGACAAACGCCCAAAAATTTTCTTTAAAAATCTTTGTTGGTTTTTTCTCCTTGAAAACAGAGAAGCTCCAAAGAATTGCGCACATAATCAGAAACTCAAAAGCGGTTCCAAAGGTTGGATCGGAATTTTTAATGAGCATTTTGTCTAAATTTCCACAAATGCTGTAGAGGAAAGCGACAATCAACATGAGAAACTCTCCCTTTCTCCAATTCCAGTTTTTTCTTTTCCCGCATTCTTTACCGGTCTCGATTACGATACATCCGAATACAATAAATAATATTCCTAACGCCCCCAAAAGCGACGTTTTCTCCCCAAGAATTAAATACGAGGTTAAAATAAGAAAAACAGGAGTAAAAGAAAGCATCGGAATCGATAACGAAAGTTCGCATGTGCTTAGCGCATAATAAGTTAAAGCGCTTACTGCGGCATTTGAAATTGCGGCGCTAAAAAGCGCAATATAGAAAAATTCCCCTATCGAAGGGATTCCATTTGCCATGGAATAGATAAATAGAACCGCCGAGCTCACCAAAAAAACTCCACCCGCGAGAGTAAATTGATCGATATCCTTAAGGGACTTTTTAAGGAGAATCCAATAAGCTGCCGTCAGAAACGCTCCGATCAAAGCTAAATAAAACCAAATCATTAATAAAGAATATAAGCTTTTTGTATATTAGTCAAAAATGACCTCCTCCCCGGGCTTACGCCCGGGGTTTCCCTTCTCGGCACACTTCGTGTGGGACTGCCGGATTCGCTTTCAGCGAACCGGTGTAAGGTTCCATTCAGCCCCGCCCTCACGACGGGCTACTGTATTTGAGGGACGCCCTGTTCGGGCGGGGTTTCCTGGTAATTAAAAAATCCCCGACAATTTCATTTGCCGGGGACATTAATTCATGCACGTTCACAGGGAGAGAATGCCCCCTGATTTTTCACCAAAAAAGGCTCCACCGCCTCCTCTATTCTTCTCAAGTATTCTTGGAGCTCCTCCATGGTCAGAAATTTGGAAAAACTGGCAAATTTACTCTTGGGCGCAAAGCACGTCCAGTCGAACGGTTTGGTGTTGTCGATAGTCCCGAGCGCCACGCTATCGTCAAAGAATTGAGTGCCCGGAAACGGAACGCAGGTGTTGATGGAGATGTGATTTCTCACTTCGGTCCTTATGAAGTTGAGGGTGTCCTCGATGTCTTCCGCCGTTTCTTCCGGATACCCGATCATAAAATTTGCCGTCCACGCCATTCCCGAATTTCTCAACAAGTCCAGTTTTTTGACGACCTTAGGCAGGGTGATTTTTTTGTTCAGATACTTCAAGATTTTTTGAGACCCGGACTCAATGCCCACATTTATTTGAGTGCATCCCGAATCGGCCATGACCTTGAGTATCTCTTCATTCAGGGTATCCAGTCGCGTGTGACAACGCCACTTTATTCTAATCCCCCGCTCTTTCAATATCTCGCAAAATCTCAAAGTCCTTTTCTTGTTGGCGACAAAAGTATCTTCCCAGAACATAAACTCGTCGATGCCGTAAGTTCTGATAACATGTTCGACTTCGTCCACCACCTGTTCCAACGGCTTCAGCCTTACCTTAAAACCGGCAAGACGCGGAGATGAACAAAACTTACAACAAAAAGGGCAGCCTCTTCCCGAAAGTATTAGGCCCATATTCTTGGACTGAATCCGCTCAGGAAACACAAACAAATCTCTTGCGGGCATCGGATACTTGTCGAGACTCACCAGCGGCATATCCACCGAGACGAATTTCTCTTTGCCGTTTTTGAAACTAAGCCCCCGAATTTTGGACAGCTGTTCCGTCGTGGAACCCGTCTCCAGAGCCTGAAGAAATTGAAGAATTCCCTCTTCCGCTTCGCCACTGAAGGCAAAGTCGATGGCCTCATCCGAAATCATTTCCTCCGGACGAAGAGACGCATGCGGGCCCCCGATGATGGTCTTGGTGTTCGGATTCAGCGACTTGGCGATTCTTGCCACCTTCATGGCAAAAGGCATCTGCGGTGTTAATCCGGAAAGACCGACAACGTCGGGATGCACGCTCTTTATCACCAGCTCGAGTTCTTCAAAAATCCCGACCGGATCCCCTCTTAAATTCAAGAGAACCAGATCCCTTTCGTCCTGCCCGTCACAAAACTGTCGATAGGCATCGAAAGACTCGGACGCCATGGGTGGATTATCCATGTTGTAAACGAAAGTTTCATAACCGGCATTTTTCGTGACTGCCGCGAGGGAACAAATTCCCAACGGTAAGTAGATATAAACCTTTCCGATAGCCCTGAAATAGGGCGGATTAATGAACAATACCCTCAGCTTTTTTTCTTCCATTCCGACATCCTCCTTTTTGATTTTTTCTATTTTTCGCGCAACAAAAGACGATGGTAATTAGCAGTTTTTCCTCTTTTCGAAATTATCAAAGAGCCCTTTATTTGATAAGAGACTATAACAAAATTGGGATCGCGTCAATCCCGCGCAACTGAATTTGCATTCTAAACGCAACAAAGTTTGCAGGCTAATTGCAACACCCTTTTGGGGGTTCATACTCTGGTTTTAACAATAATTTCAACCAGAGATGTCACATACACATATTAGTTCAGGCGATTGGTCTTGCATCGGACGCATGCTTAAAGCTGGACATTCATTTCGCGAGATTGCTCGCACTCTTGGAAAAGATGTGAGCTCTGTGAGCAGACATGTTAACGAATATGGGGGCAGAAGTGAATATGATGGCCGAGAGGTACGCAGAAGAAGACATATGAAGAGAATTGCGGCGATGAGTTGCATCAGGCTCATGAGAGGAAATCTTTTGCGATTCGTCACCGGACAACTCATACAGCACAAGTCACCCGAACAGATTGCTGGTGTGCTTAAGAGGAAGAAGCGGTCGATTGTTGCAAGTACCATATATCGATACATCAAGGAGCGGGCACCGCACCTGAAAAAGTATCTCAGATCACAAAAAGGTAAATATCGTCGGCGACGCGGCACAAAAATCAGGGAAAAACAACGCGAACAGGCCAAAAAACGACGCATTGATGAGAGACCGAAGATTGTCGAACGACGTGGACGTATTGGCGATTTTGAAGGTGACACACTCATGGGTAGAGACAAGCGTGTACGCATTGTGTCATTTGTTGATCGGAGAACTGGTTACTTGATTGCATTTCTGCTTCCAAAAATGAACGCTCGTCTTTTAACTTCTCTCACACTCAAATATTTTCGACACATTCCGAGAAAAAAACGCAAAACGGTTACACTGGACAATGGTATTGAATTTGCTGATTGGGAGAGAATGGAAAAGAAATCTGGCATGACGATATATTTCGCATACCCTTACCACTTCTGGGAACGCGGCACTAATGAAAACACAAACGGACTTCTCAGACAGTATTTTCCAAAGTCATATGACTTCAACCTAATTACTTCAGCGGAACTTGCTCAGGTTGTCCAACGCTTAAACAACCGAGAACGAAAACGCCTCAGATTTTTAAGTCCGAGGCGTGTGTTCTGGAAGAAACACAAGTGTTGCAATTAGAGTGCTAATTCACTG
>JBAZPI010000063.1:0-4257 GCA_041648305.1 Candidatus Altimarinota bacterium
CGAGTTGCGGGTTTCGGTTGTACTGCTGCCTGTGGTTGTCGCGCTGGGCGTGCCGGTTTTGGTTGTGATTTAGCTGGACGTTGTGCTGGCAAAAGAGGCGTGGGCCGTGGTCGTGCTGCCTGAGCTGATTGTGGCGCCGGCTTAGCTGGTTGTCGCGCTGGGCGTGCCGGTCTTGGTTGCGCTGCTGCCTGTTGTTGTCGCGCCGGTGGCCGACGAGTCGCGGGTTTCGGTTGCGCTGCTGCCTGTTGTTGTCGCGCTGCGGGCGGAATTTGAACTGGGCGTTCTGCGGCCGGTTCATCAACACTTAAATACCAAGTTAACAATTTGTGTAGGTTTAAAGTCATCTTTCCGTCCGCGATTCTTGCCAGGAAGTAACGAATTACTTTTATTAAATTCTCACCGTCTTTACCCCTTGGTTTAGCGGTTTTCGATGTTTTGTTTTTTAAATAGTGACCAGAAATCGCTTCTCCTTTTTCGGAATGAGAGGCGAGTATTTCGAGAGCGACTCTTGTGCGTGGCATCATTCTCATGGCTTTTCGATTTTTTGGAGAGTTAAGGATCCCGTCAAATTCATCTCTGTTAAAGTTTGTTCCTTCTTCCACCGATACCGGGAGTGGCGCCGAACGTCCGGTCAGCTCCATTTCCGCCGGCGTGTAACATTCTGTCAGTTCCAGTCTATATCTTTCCGTTCCCTCTTCTATGACATTAAATCCAAGCAACTCCGGCATATTCCTGTTTATCACATGCACTATTCTGAACCATCTCTCTATTTTGATTTTGTTTTTAACTTTTGATCTCTCTGATATTTTCCTTATTGAAAGGCATTCTTTGTCTGTGTACGCTTGAACCAATATATCAAGAACTGCCTGTAAAGATGCTTTGGTTTTCACTTTTAAATGTCTCAATCCCTCCTGAACGCGTTTTCGTAATTCTTCCGGATTTCTTTTTGCTTCTTCATCTTTTTGTTCTGCCATTTCCGCTAATATCGGACAAAGTGCCTCTTGATCCGTAGAAAGTACGGCTTGCCACGTATTTGGTCCGGTTCTTTCAATTTTGAATCCAAATTGAGCTTCCGGGATTTTTTGCATATTGATAAGCTTGTCCATAAAATTTCTTGTCGGGGATATTTCTTTAAACAGTTCATATCCTACATATTGACAGTATTCCGGAGTTATTTGGGCGGCTGTGGTATCTGCTATCTGTAGCGCCGTGAAAACTATGAATTTTCTGAGCGCTTGGTGACGGGTTTGCTTAACGGCTCTGTCAATAAGCGTAGCGAGCATTTGTTTTTGATCTTCGGTTAAATGTCTCGTTGAAGCGGGAAGCGTTGGTTTTTTTGGATTTTCTTGAGTTTCTTGTTCTTCTTTTTCTCCAATATAGTATCCGAAGCGTCTTCCATTTCGTGAATCTCTTTGTGACTTTAGGGCAAGATTTATTTTATGGCTGCGTTTTAGTGACCTGTCCAGGCTGGATACGGCTAAGATTGCTTCTTCCGTGGATCCTCCTGTTTTTTTTGCAATTGCCGGAACGAAAATTGCTTCGCCCCTTTCTGATGATTCCAGTAAAATTTGGACTAGGGTTTTAGCGTTTTTTCTAAGGCCGTGCGAGGGGATGGCAAGTGCTCCCGTCACTTTTTGTCTGATATCTTCTATTGCGGCGAGTATTACCCGGCGCTCCGTATCTATTATAGGCATTGCGTCTCTATTTTTGTCTCCATGTTGTATTTGGCGAAGGAGAGCCGCCTGAATTTCCTTTATTCTTTCTGTTATTTCCAATACTGACGTTTCTGTTTCCGCTACTGTTTCTGCTACCGTTTCTGCTGCATCTGCATGCGTAGATGGGACAATTTGTAAATAATATCCGTTTTTTCTTCGGTTTCCGGGACATTGTGTCACTTTTGTTTGCAGTCCCGGATGCCCATTGGCTCTTTGAGAGAAAGATCTTCTTAGTGAGCTTACTAAAGCTGTTGCCCTTCTTTCTCCTACAGCCAGATCTTCTTGAAGTTTTTCCGATAGAGTCGCTTTGCCCTCTATTGTTGCCAGGCAGAACTCTGCCAAGACGGCGCGTTGATTTATGCTCAAGAAACGAGCTGATGAAAAAGGTTCTTCGAGAAATCCAAGGGTCATTTTCCCCATTTTAACGACTTGTTCCTCGGGCATTGAGCCCTCGTTTTCAGGTAAGGGAAATTGTTTCAGCATGAATATGAGTAATATGTTGTTTCGGGGTGCAATTATATTACAAAAACCGCACCTGTCAATAAGTTCAAACGTGAATCGCGAAACTAAACAGATCAAGAACTAAGAACACGCTAGACATATAACATGTCTATGTTTTATTTTCCCGGAATGGAAATTCTTCAACCTGTAAAAAAAGTCATTCCGGGAAGATATGAAACAACAACCACGTCTGGCAACCATGCGCCAGTCAGACGACAGATTGGGATTTCGCAATTCACGCGCAACTCACGTGTTTAGCCCCTCATTAGTACTCCCCCCTCCCCTTCATCGCCCGGCTCAGCGTCAAATCATCCGAATATTCAATATTTCCGCCCGTAGGCAATCCGCGAGCCAGCCTCGTAATCCGAACGTCGAATTCGCGCAAAAGTTTTTGTATATATAGCGCAGTCGCCTCCCCTTCGAGCGAAGGGTTCGTCGCCAAAATAATTTCTTTCACACAAATCCCGCCCGCCCCATTCTGAAAACTCTTCCTAACTCTCTCCACCAACTCCGCGATCTTGAGCTCATCCGTCCCGACCCCATCAATAGGCGACAAAACGCCATGCAAAACGTGATAAACCCCATCATACTCCCCCGTTTTCTCGATTGCTGCCGCGTCCAAAATCTCTTCAACCACGCAAATCTTCGACCCATCTCTCGCAGAATCGCTGCACACCGCGCAAGGGTTTCTATCCGCGATATTGAAGCACGTTTCGCAAAAAACAACCCCCTCTCTCAAGCCCAAAACGGCCCGCCCAAGCGGCTCGATTTTCGAATGCGGGCTTTTAAGCAAATGCATCGCAAGTCTCTGCGCCGATTTCGGCCCGATCCCGGGCAATTTCGAGAACTCTTCGATCAGATTTTTAATACTTTTTGGCAGCATATTCCACTAAAATATAACAATCAGTTTCAAACCTGTCAAAACGCAGCCCGAACACAGCCCGAAACGCGTTGACAAAATGGGGAATAAGTGTAAAGTAAACAGCCGAAACGTCCGTAAAAGTTAATCGATCAAAACATGCCAAAAGAACACCCATTAGAAAAAATTAGAAGAGAATTAACAGGGACTAAGCTCGCCGCAAGGGAAGCAAAGATTATAGCGATGGTACATGGAGTAAGCCCTCACCCGGCCGAAGACTTGCCATTTATGGACGAAGAATTGGCGGACAGAGGGAATGTGGATGCAGGGGCGCATGTACGCGAGATTGAGGCAGACGTTATTCGAAAATTTCGGGAAACAGGAACGATTGTACAAGATAACGATGGCGCTTTGAGACGCCCACGCTCAGACGAAATGAACTAATCCCTAGCCTCCTCACGCTCTCCCAACCTGTAGTACTCCTCCACCGGATTGTATTCCGCCGCCTTTTTGAAATATTCTGTCGCCTCCTCCTGCTTAAACTCGAAAACCTTCTCAACCCCGCTGGAATACAAATAGTCAGCATATAAAACTCTAAAACCAAAATTAAAAATCGCTGCCGCCACACTCACCACAACCGCCATAACAATAACGCCCCTAATAACCATAGCCACCCGCCCATTCGCAACGAAGAACCCAAACGCCTCCCTCGCTCCCGTTCTCGCAACAACCACCCCCAAAATCGCCCACCAAATCATATGATGCACAGTCGTCGAAAACCCGAACATATTCGCCGCAAAAAGCCCGGCCAAACTCGCCGCGCAAGCAACAATTAAAGGATCAGACCTCCCACGATAACAAACCAAGAAAACATAAAAAAGCAGGCTCAAATAAGCAAACAAACCAACGATTCCGCTATTAAGCAGAACATCCAGAACTTCATTGTGCGCCCTGTCCGGGACACCGCCAAATCCGATCGCCTCAGCCTCCGGATGAGTCCGCCCGAACGTCTCTGGCCCGATCCCCAATAACGGCCGCCCAGCCACCAACGAAACAGCCTCTTTCCAAACATCCAACCGAACTTCAAGCGATTTAAGCGAATCCCCACCCATCAAAAGCCTGTCCGAAGCGCTTTCATAACTTTCATTGGACAACTCTCCGCCCCCGGCCAAGCCCCCGCCC
>JBAZPI010000064.1:0-4151 GCA_041648305.1 Candidatus Altimarinota bacterium
CGTCTTAATTTCTTTTCGATGTTGTCGTAGCCGCGGTCGAGATAATTTATATTGGAGATTTCTGTTTCGCCTTTTGCGATGAGAGCGGCTATGACCATTGCCGCGCCGGCGCGAATGTCGTAACTTGAGATCGGAATGCCTTTGAGTTTTGAGGGACCAATTACTATCGCTTGATGCGGATTAAGGAGCTCAATTTTTGCGCCCATGCGTTCGAGTTCGGCGAGATAATTCAAACGGCCTTCGAAAAGCGTTTCAAAAATTTTGGAGACTCCGTTCGCTTGCGTGAGGAGAACGGCAAACGGCGCTTGGAGGTCGGTCGGGAAGCTTGGGTAAACCGCCGTTTTAAGAGGAGTTATTGCGCTCAAATGTTTGTAACCCAAAATATGAACTTCTTTTGGAGTTAGAGTGAAATTTACCCCGACTTCTTTGAGTTTCTGCCAGAAACTATCCAGGTGACTGGTATCAATTCCTTTGATTTGGACATCGCCGTTAGTAATGGCTGCCGCTACTGCGTAAGTACCGGCCTCGAGGTAATCACCGGTGACTCTATATTTTGCGCCGTGTAAAGTTTTGACGCCTTTTATTTTGAGAGTGTGCGTACCAATACCTTTTATTTTGGCGCCCATGCGATTTAGAAACTTGCAGAGATCCTGGACGTGAGGTTCAGCAGCCGCGAGTTTTATTGTGGTCTCCCCTTCCGCTTTTACCGCCGCCATAACCAAATTTTCTGTCGCTGTGACTGAAAGTTCCATCATTGTAATTTCCGCGCCCTTGAGGTAGCGCGCGCGCATTTTAATTTCCCTGTCGTCTTTCACAGTTTCGCAGCCGAGACCTTCTAGTGCCTTTGTGTGGGCCTTGACCGAGCGTTTGCCAAGGACGCATCCCCCGGGGAAAGTCATTTCCACCTTCCCGAAGTTTGCGAGCAACGGACCTATCAGTAGAATCGAAGCACGCATTCGGCAGACGTAATCATCCAGAGGGCGAATGTTTTTGAGTTTTGATGGATCGATTTCGAGAGTGTTTTTATCAAATTTGATACGAACTCCAAGTCCGACCAAAATATTTATCATTGAGCGGATATCCGCTATATCGGGAACATTTGTGAGAACTGTTTTTTCTTTCGTGAGAAGAGCCGCCGACATAATCGGGAGCACGGCGTTCTTTGATCCTGAGATATGGACCGTTCCCTTGAGACGATTTCCTCCTTGTACGACAAACTTAGCCATCTGATTGTATATAGTATAGTTTTTCGGCTTTTTTGCAAGTCGGATAAGGTTTATGAGCGTTGAATTTGATCTGTTTTTTTGGTATAATTATTAGATTTTCCTGAACATGCAAACACAAAAATGAAAAACAAAAACTCATATAAAAAATTAGTACTGAATGGGCTTTTATATGGGGCGGCATCTTTGGTCGCTGCTGTTTTTGCTGTGAGTATTTATGCCGGGATTGTGAATGGATGGAGCGGGCAGGGATCGATTTTGTCTTTATTTAACAAGATCGGACTTACTGACTTTGATGAGGCGAGACCAGATGTCGGGATTGAATACGTATATTTGAGAAAAATCAGCAACCCGGTTGATGATTTTAATTACTATAAATATCAGGCAACAGTTGTTGTGAGAAATTACGGCGAGAGACTCGTCGATGGCGATGTTGTGATTTCGGCGGGAGAGAATCAGAAAAATGCTTTTGTTAGGAATACGTTGAACGGGCTGACATTGAACAAAGGGCAAACTTTTGTTTTTGATGATTATGAGGTTTTGATGGACGGAAAGTACAACTACGGGCAATACACATTCGAAGTTGAATTAAAAGATCAGAAAGAACGCGATAGCGAAAATAACGAACAGACCGTCGATATCTACGAAGAGCCTGTGAAATTGGAATCGTTGGAAGTCGAGAGCGTTGAAGCTGACGGCGATATTGCGCTGATTTATTCCCAATCAAATGGTTATGAAGAAAAACTTTCGGAGTTGAATTTGGAAATTTGTTTGACTAAAAATACCGATCTATTTAGTGAGAAAGATTTGAAATATGCCGAAGTCGACACCGGAAAGGAGATTTTTAGTTATTATAAAATTAAGGCAAACAAAGATCTGTTACTGGACGATTCTTTCGAGTGTGAAGAATTGGTCGAGTCAAGTTACGATTTTGAGGAAGATGTTGATTATGTGATGTATTTGAGAGCTTTGAAGGGTGAGGGGGAGATCGGGGATGGGAATGAGGATGGGAATACAGATTTTTTCGCGACCAGCAATTTAATCTATGTCCCAATCCAGAAATACATTAACAGGGCGGAGTTCACAAAATTATTCACAGAATACGCGAAGTTGGGCATAGACGATGAGGGGAAAATTTATTTTGATGATGTTGGAGAGGAAGATTGGTATTCGCCGTACGTACAAACGATGTTTAATTACGGACTTTTACACGATCCTAAAGATTTTGCTTTCAATGCCGAGGAATCTGTTTCTCGCGCGGAAATTCTGGAGCCTCTTTTGAACTATTTTGATGTTGATTTGAAAGTTGCGGAAGGCGCTCCGCATTTTTACGATGTGCCAAAGGATCACGGTGATTACTTTTTTGCGGAAGGTTTGTTCGCGAGTGGGAAAGCCAAGGCTTTTGGGATTTATTTGCATCCGGACAAAAAACTTTCTTCGCATTTCTTAAAATACATGATCAATGAGTTTATGGGGTCGTAAAGTCAGGTTTGAGGTGAACGGGATTTTGGGGATACCAAAAAAGCATGGAGAGGGCGGATGCGGAGGAAGAGCCGCAAGGACAGGGGCTTCAAGGGCCGTAACGCTTTATATTCTCATGATGTTGGCTGCGGTTTCCCTGATTTCTTTGGTGGTTTTTGCTCCTTATGGGCGCGAGCTACAGGGGAATGTGAGTGTGATACCTGTTTGGAATACGCCTCTTGATGTTTCTAATTATGAATTTGCCGAAGGATTCGATTTCAGCATGCTTCCTTCGGAAAATACTTTTGCAGTCGCCGGGGAGACTTCTCTGCACGTTATGACACTACGATTTTATTCGGAGAAGGACGTTTTTAGATTGAGAAATTTTGGGTTGAAAATTGGAGGGGTTGATGAAGGAGATATTTCAAATGTTGAAATGATTGGGGCGGACGAAAGGACTTATAAGGGGTATTTGTTGGATGGGTATGTAAAATTTAGGAATTTATATATTAAATCGGCACCCGAGGCGCTCGGGGAGTCCGAGGTGTCTGAGGTGTCCGAGGCGGCGGAGGGGCCGCTGGCGCGGCTGGCGCCCGGAGAGGAATTATTGTTTGATTTGTATTTGGATTTCTCCAAAGATTTGAAGTTTGGTGAGAGGTTGTATTTAAAACTTGAGAGCCCCGAGGATTTGGACGTGACTATAAGCGGAGACAGAGTTTATTTAAAATCCACATATCCTTTGATTGGGCCATATATTTCCATTATAGGTAGGGAAATTTTGTTTTAAGGAGGGTCTGAAAAACATACTTGCTACTGCAATCTGTTTTGGCGTGCATTTACAGAGCGGCTATGAGGATGAAATCGCACGGATCAGTTTTTGATTTAATATTTCAATGTAGATTTAATTTTGTTCACATTCTTCGTTGTTGTCCCAGATTTTGGCTATGTCGTTAAGAGTGATACTGTCAATAAATGGTGTGTAAGTTGGATTTTCTTCAGTACTACTGTATTTATAGAAGAAACAACCATCCTTGAAATCATCTATTGTTATTTTAAGTTCTTCGTCGGGAGTGTCTTCGTAGTCTTTATAATTAATGAATTTATATTGTTTGTTAAAGTCTAGATTGTCATCTAATCCCATTGAATAAAGCACGAAATCATGAAATCTATATGGTTGTTTGGGAGGTAAATTCTCTGGGCATATTTTAATTCGGTTATCTGGGGTAACATCGAATTGTAAAGCATCAAATGGGTCCATACTATTTCCGGATTGTACGGCCATACTAAAATGTCCAGGTCTACTTATTGCTGTAAATTTCTTCAATAGTGTTTTGTTTGCAGGGCTCATAGTCTCGAACATTTGGGAATTTTCCGGTATTGTAATATGGAAACTCCACGCATGTTCAATTTCGTGTAGAGCTATGTTCATGTTTAAATATCCGACACCGAAAGCTGTTTCCCAACTTT
>JBAZPI010000065.1:0-4098 GCA_041648305.1 Candidatus Altimarinota bacterium
TCACCGCTTGCATACGTGTCTCCTTCGTAGAGGCAAGTGGTTGGAACCTCATCTTCAACCTTGTCCTCGTCTGGAGAGCAGACGCCCGTGCATTCGGCTATTTCTCCTTTCACGCACGTACATGACGTACATTCGTTCATTGGGATTGTTTCGCCGTCGGTGTAAGAAACATCTCCGTAGAGGCACGTAGTGTCGACTTCACCCTCACCTTCGACTTCGCCCTCGCCTTCAAGTGCTAGTGTTTCATTTATTGCGTCGTATGCTTCCTTGATTTGTGCAAAATCCCAAGCTTCTCCTACCGTTAGTTTAAGTTCGTCAATCGTTCCTAAAAATTTATTGCTCGACAAGTCCCCGGCGTTGATACCGATTGTTGTTTTGTCTGCAATGGCCGTCCATCCAGGATCCCAATTTTTTGTCGGAGATTCGGCCTCTTCCGCTCCATTTAGGTACGTTTTAATACTATTTTTGGCGTCTTTTCCGTCGTATGTTATTACTAAGTTGTACCAAGTATTTGGTTCGAGCCCGCTTTTTGAACATGCGTATTTGTGATACGCAGGTTTATCTTCATCCCCCTCTTGCCCTCCATCCATAACATACATTCCAAAAATTTGCTTGTCGCCGGTATACCACTCTGTTGGGAAGATCCAATTCCCCTCATTGTTTTCACTAGACATACTGGACATTACGTATTGCATTCCTCCAGTTTGATCTGATTTAACCCACGCTGAAAGTGTGAATGGCTGGTCTGCATTTATTGTTATTGGGGTTTTAAGCCTGAAGTACCCATTTGTGAAATTGAAGGCTCCATTTATCACTCCGTTTGTCCAACCTTTGGCCCCGTACAACATTCCTTTGTTTTGTGTGTCTCCAGAATCGTTGGCGGTAGAGCCTGTCCCTTCATCAAAGCTCCAGTAGTAAGTTTTGATTTCTGGCTCCGCTGGTGGTGGCGGCGGTTCAACTATATCTTCTGCTTCGGCGAGATCGTTTTCGTAGCCGTACAAAGCTAAAATTTCGGCTGCCGTCAGAGCTCGAGAGTAAATACGCGGTTCATCTATCACACCGTTAAATGGATAGGTATAGGAAGCATCTCCCACGCCTATCCCTATTGCGTAAACATCATCCCCGCCAATAGTATTGCACTTTGGGAATTTATACATGTTTTTAGATGCCTTTTCTTTTCCGTTTAAGTAGATTGTCTGTTCTCCCGTTGCGGAATTGTAAGTGGCCGTTACGTGCGTCCATTTGTCTGCCTGAATTGAATTTGCAGGGGTTTGTACATCGCAGAATTGATAGTTTTCTACGCCTGGAGTGATTTGATATCCCAGTCTGAACCTCACTGAATTATTCTCCTCGAACATTGTGTAATATTTCACAGCACTTGTTTCTTGAATGTATCCCCGTTGGCCAAGTTGGGTCGCGGATGGATTTATCCAAGCGGATAACGTCAAACTTCCATCTTTTAATGGATTTCCTCCAGTGCTCACTAAATCGTCCGAACCATCAAATTTGAGGGCGTTTCCTATTTTACCTTCAACCAACGTGGCAGGAGACGTTTCTCCATCGTTTCCGTCTGCGTCTTTTAAGATTGCGTACGGAGCATCTGGCACAGAATCCTCAATGATGTTGCCAGCGCCTATTTCGTCGAATGTGAAGTGCGAGACCAGGCCTGCCTCGAAATTGACCGATGGTTCCTTGGGTTCTCCTGGCAGTTTGCAGAATTTGCTTGTGAACGGTCTTGAATGGAGAGTTTGAATTTCTTCAGGGCTTAGAGCTTTTTTGTAGATTGCGATGTCGGAAACCAGGCCGGTGAATCTCGAACCATCACCAGGCTCATTCCAGCCAACCATTAAATTCGCGTTGTTATCAAGGCTGAATTCGGGCTGTGGTTTGTAAGTAGTATAGCTGAGATCTTTGGCGTCCAAGTAAGCCCTCATGTCACCACCACCTCCTTCTTTTCTATTTAAAACTCCTGTTACGATATGCCATTCTCCGTCGTTCGCGAATCCTTTATTGTTTATGTATACAAACTGAGAGGCCGCTCCGCATGTATAGCCGGGAGAGTTGGTACAATATATCTTATTCCCCGTAGCCGGATCAACCTTATTGGTTCCGTCATCATTAACTTCATAACTGTTGTCGCCGTCCATGAACCAAAATCGTGAACTTCCAGCTATATAAGTTAACCATATTACATCAAAAAGGTATCCTTTTCTGCTAAAGTATAAACCTTCCTGCTTCCCCAAAAAGTATCCTGATTCGTCCGTAGTTTTAATTCGCGCTACTATCGTCGCACTACCTGTTCCCAGGTTTAAGGTTGGGGCATTTCCAAAATCCACATATCCATCTTTTATGTATAGCGCCACTGATCCGTCTTTGTTTTCGACCCATTCATAGTCTCCCAAAATGGTTCCATCGTTGTTGCCAACAACATCCTCAACTTTATTCCCCGCGCCTTCGTCAAAAGGCCAATAAGCGATCATCCCGTCGTCGTTCACCCCATCGTCGTTCACACAATCTGTTAATGGGGGAAGTTCGTCAGGCCCAACCGGTCCGAGAAAGCCCTTGAATAGATTCGATAAGTCGGTGAAGTAAAATGCTGATCCAACCGCGACAAACAGCGCGAGCAAGCTAAAAAGAATGAGATAGGAGCGCTTGGAAGACTTGGGCTGTTTTGAGGGTTGAGTGGAGGTCTGATCGGAAATTGTAGGAAGATTTGGTGTTCCCATATTTTTTGTTTTTTTATTGAATTTCACTGGTTATATTATACAATATTTTTGGATTTTTCACAATACCCTTGACTTTTAAGATTTGATCTATAAAATGGCTCTCTGGCTGGAACTCCGACCGGCTAAAGCGGATTGGCCGCCCGAGGGTTGGTCGAGAAGATCTTAACTTGTCTAAACTGTGCCGATTAAACGTGCATTAATTAGCGTCTCAGACAAGACCAACATAGAAAAAGTTGCAAAAAAACTTTCAAAAAAGGGTATAGAAATTATTTCAACCGGAGGGACGGCGAAGGTTCTCAAAAAGGCCGGCATTGCTGTAATTGACGTGAGCGAAGTGACTGGATTTCCTGAGATTATGGGTGGCAGAGTTAAGACTTTGCATCCGAAAGTTCATGGTGGATTACTCGCTGTGCGCGATTCGGCCAAGCACATGGATGAGGCTCTTGCGAATGGCATTGAAATGATTGATTTGGTGATTGTGAACCTGTATCCGTTCATGGAAGAGGCGTCAATTGAGAATATTGATATTGGCGGGCCTTCAATGCTACGAAGCGCCGCGAAGAATTACAAATATGTTACGGTTGTTTCCGATCCGGCTGATTACGACGAGGTTTTGGCGGAGATTGAGCGCGATGGGGAGACTTCGCTTGAGACACGAAAGAAATTGGCCCGAAAGGTTTTTACTCTTACATACGAATATGACGAAGCTATAAATAGATATTTCAGGCAGTTGCTCGGCGAGCCCGAGCTTATGGATCTTCATTATGAGAAAGTGCGCAGTTTGCGATACGGCGAGAATCCACAACAAAGGGCTGCGTTTTTCAAAAATCCACAAAATCACGATTCCAATATTACAAATGCCGAGGTTTTGCACGGGAAAGAATTGTCTTTTAATAACATAGTCGATGGGGATAGCGCGCTTGAGCTCGTGAAGGAATTTCGCGAGCCGACAGCGGTTTTCGTGAAGCATAACAATCCATGCGGAGTCGCTACGCGGCCGGATTCTTCCGGCGGGATAGAGAAGGCGTTCATTGACGCGCACAAGGCGGATGTTTTGTCTGCTTTTGGGTGCGTTGTAGCGGTAAATCGAGAATTCACCGCGCCCATGGTCGATTACATGAAAGAGAGCAAAATGTTTATGGAGATGATTATTGCGCCTTCTTATACTGAAGATGCGTTGAAGAGGCTTAAGACTCGTGAGAATTTGCGAATTTTGCGTGTCGGGGACTTCAAACTCGATATGATGAAGACCGATATAAAGAAAGTTTCCGGCGGTATTTTGATTCAGACAAAAGATACGTATGAATTGAAGCCTTCCGACCTCAAAGTTGTGACCAAGATTGCGCCTACGAAAGAACAAATTGCCGACATG
>JBAZPI010000066.1:0-4040 GCA_041648305.1 Candidatus Altimarinota bacterium
GAAATAATTCTTCACCTCGACAAATATCTGCAAGCAATAGTAGCCGATTATTCAGCGCTAACGTACTTACTGTTGTTCTTGATAATATTTTTAGAGACAGGAGTTGTAATATTCCCATTCCTTCCGGGAGACAGCCTTCTGTTTGTTGCCGGAGCGCTCGCAGCAACCGGAACATTTAATATCGAAATACTTTTTCTGGTCATCTTAATCGCCGCAATCACAGGAGACGCTCTAAACTACCACATCGGCAAATTCGCCGGGCCAAAAATATTCAACAAGGAAAAGTCTCTACTGTTCAACAAAGAACACTTGGCGCACGCGCAAAAGTTCTACGAAAAGTACGGCAAAAAAACAATCATCATTGCGCGCTTCATACCAATAATCAGAACATTCGCCCCATTCGTCGCGGGAATCGGCGCAATGCCATACAGAACTTTTTTGATATACAACGTTATTGGAGCTCTGCTCTGGTGCGTATTATTCATTCTCGGAGGATTCTCGTTCGGGAATATACCTTGGGTACAGGCGCATTTCGGATCACTAATCCTGGCAATCATCTTCGTCTCTCTCCTCCCGGTAGCAAAAGAACTCATCTCTCACCTCATCGAGAAAAAAAGACACTTGAACTAAAGCTTGAACTGATTTCAAAAACACCATAATATTAGGCACGATGATGTTAATGATACTGACAATTTTGGGGCTTTGCCTGTTCGAAACTATCTCGAGCATAGACAACGCTATTATCAATGCCGAAGTCCTTTCGACAATGGGACAAAAAGCAAGACGCTTTTTCCTGTTTTGGGGAATCATCATTGCGGTTTTTTTAATCAGAGGACTTCTTCCGTGGGCTATTGTTTGGATCGTAAATCCATCCCTCGGCCCCATCGACGCACTGACAGCAACCTTCAGCGGCGATTCAGCAGTCCTCGCGTCAGTAGAAAAATCAGCACCAATTCTTCTTTGCGGAGGAGGAATTTTCTTGGTATTTCTATTTTTCCATTGGCTCTTCCTGGAAGAAAAAAACTACGGACTGCCGCATGAAAAATTCTTTTTCAAGAAAGGAGTTTGGTTTTTCGCCGTTGCTTCAATCGTTCTAACCGGAGTAATTTGGATCACAATTAATTTGAATCCACTAGCTGCTTTTGGCGCGGCCGTAGGCTCAAGCGCTTTCTTCATCACTCATGGATTCAAACAAAACGCTGAAATGAAGGAAAAAGAGCTAACAAAAAAACATCTATCGGATCTCAGTAAAATTTTCTATCTCGAAGTCATCGATACCACTTTCTCCATCGACGGAGTAATCGGAGCATTCGCTTTCACACTTTCGGTTCCGTTGATCCTGCTCGGAAACGGCCTTGGCGCCATCGTCGTTAGGCAAATGACCATTGGAAACATCCAAAGAATCAAGAAATACATTTATCTGAAAAACGGCGCAATGTATTCCATCTTTTTCCTCGGCACATTCATGCTGCTTGAGAGCTTCGGCCTCTCAATGCCAAAATGGGCATCGCCGGTAATCACATTCCTCCTCGTTGCCTATTTCTTCTTCAAATCGAAGCTGGCTTTAAAGGCCAGTTTGGTGAAATAGACGTTGAGCCCTAGTTGACGGATTCCAGAAAGATTCTATTGCTTTTTTGTGCGAACCTGTTAGACTCAACCCTCAAAAAGTTTTTAACATTACAAGACAACAATGCAAAAAGCAGAAACAACGCACCCAATAACAGCCGTAACCGGACCCAATATGACAGAAAGACCACACCTCCATTTAGTCGAAGATAACGCTTCTCAAGAATCGGCATTACCATCCCACCTTCAAATGACAATAAATAAAGGCCAAATGACGGCAAGACAGGCCATCTCTATCACTGTAAAACCAAATCTAAAAACAATAGTCGACCCGGACAAAATCGCCCTCCCACGCCATCTCCAGATGAGCGTTGACGCGGGAAAAATGACTAGAGAACAAGCACTGGGACACATGGGATACTAAGGAAGCTCCGAAATCGACACAGCATTACGCGTTTTTCTTAAGGTTCCTTACTCCATCACCGCCTCCCCGGCTTCGCTCAGATCCTCCATCTCATTCGCCTTAACCATCGTCTGCGATACGGTGTAGAAATAATTTCCTATATACAGAATCCTATCCACCCATTTCGTGTAGTCGTACTGGTAATTATACTCAGCATCGAAATTGTCATAATGCGTTATAGTTCCCCTTAGCTCAAATCCGTCCTCAACACTCACGTCATAAATATAAGCACCCTGGAACGTATAATCACCGTAAACCCAGTTATCCACACCAAAATCTTTTACATCCTGCGGAATTTCAGCAACAGTAATCGGGAAGGCAATTATTCCTTTATCTTTATCAAACAACAAAGCCTTGTGATTCCAACTAAGCTCACTATAAGTTCCACGATCCCCTATCACAACTTTATGCAATTCCTGAGGATTCGCAACATCGGTAACATCAAACATCGCAAGCTTTATGCCTTGGAACCAGGCTCCTTCCATTCCCATCTCCTCCATTTCTTCTTCCGTAAACGCGTCTGTATCTAATCCAAATCCAATCAAATGATCTTCATCATAAGGATGCAAATAATCGCTGTATCCGGGGATCTTCAACTCGCCCAAAACTTTAGGCGCTTTTGGGTCTTCAACGTCAATTACGAACAAAGGATCAACGGTCTTGAAAGTTACCATATAAGCTCTATCGCCAATAAATCGCGCCGAATAAATTTCCTCGCCAGGCGCAAGCCCTTCCACTTTCCCAGCAACAGTCAAATCACCATCTAAAATATAAAGATTATTAGTCGAAGGATTAGTTTCATCCCACGTCGAACCTTGTGTTGTCGCAATTCTGAAATACCCATCATTTTCATCCATAGAGAACTGATTCAAAGTGCGGCCGGGCACAATGCCGCTTCCCAAATAAGCCATATTATTTTGGCCGAGACGAATCTTGTGAATTATAGTTTCATCCGTCCAAACTCCGTCCCATGCATTCCAAAAAGCAGAACTATAATAAGGCTCCGTAACATATAAATTATCGCGCGACGCATAAACCGCTCCGCTGTACCCAAGAACAACTTCCGTCTCAACTTCACTCGTCACATCATCAAGCGGAATCCCGGTAACAACCATATAATCGGACGTCTCCGCCCCGGGCACAAACATGACATCACTACACCCGCACGCAGTCAAAACTTCGTCTTCCCCCGTATCCGCGTACAAAGGCAAAATCTCTTCATCTTCGAGTTCCGACCAATCAACCCAATAATCCATATATTTATTCGTCACAACATACAACATGTCATCAACTTTTCTAGACGTTGAATAATATCCCTCAAAAGCAAGCTGCCTTTCCAAAACCGCATTGCTTCTATCACTTATATCAAAAATATAAACCTCAACCATCTCGGTATATACCTGATCACCGGCATCTTCCAAAAAGTATCCCATATAATCAGATGTATTCCCTATGACTATCAACTGATCACCATCCACATACATTTCAGAAGGATAGAAATAGGCATTCGCAAAAGTAACACTTTCAACTTCAGCCATCGAAGTGGGAGGATAAGCCTCCACAATCCTGACGGTATTGTCCTTTAAAACATAAACATACTGATCATCATTTTTTATGATATCAGCCTCATCAACACCCTCAACTTGAATATTTGTAGTCGAGAATTCAGTGCCACCTTCCGCACCGCCTTCAGCGCCGGACATCTCAGCAGGCGCCTCCACGGAAGCTTTAGATTCCTCCTGAGCATCTTCCCCGGGAGCAGCCCCGGAAGTAGCCTCCTCCATCTCCATTTCCCCCACCGTCACCATATCATAAAAATAATCATATTTCTCCGTATTCTCTTCCAAATAAGTCCTTAAATCAGCGCAATCTCCAAAAGAAGTCATCTCAGCAACAACATGCTCACCGGTTTTAATCCCCTCGTAAGTATTTGAAAGTTCATACGTGTTTCCCGAATCAATTCGCCAAACCATGTCCGACATTTCCCCGCGAGTCAAAGTTTTTCCAAAAT
>JBAZPI010000067.1:0-4005 GCA_041648305.1 Candidatus Altimarinota bacterium
CGGCAACTCGATCTTCAACGCCTCGGAAACAATTCTTAACGACTCCGCCAAATTTATCGTATCGCCGGGCCTGAACTTCCCGTCATCATCGCCACTCACAATGCCGGCCTTATATGCGCCCATAACGTAAGGAAAAAACCATTGATCCTTAGGAACATCCCCAAACAAAACAACCGCCTCATTATCTTGAGCAATATTCAAAGCGGAAACAATTATTCTCGTGGCTTCCGCGCGATTGATTTCATTCTCAGGCTTGAAAGTTAAATCACCATATCCGCCGATATACCCATGATCCTTCAAATATTGAATGGCTTTATAGTTAACGTGGTCTTCCGGAACGTCAGGGAAAGATCCTGCAAACGCGACCATGCTAAAGGCCCCGCCAACGAAACCAATCGCCAAAATCAACAACATTGAAACAAATTTTCTACTAACAACTCTCATGTGCAAGATTATACAAAAACTTAGGAATAAAGTAACTCTCCCGGACTGTACTTATCCAAATTCTTTTCGCCGATCTTTTTCCTCAAAGTAGGAATGACTTTTTCCATAGGCACGGTCTCCTGAGTCCCTTTTTTCATATTCCTGATAATAGCTGTTCCCTCGCGGACCTCTGTAATTCCTATGATAATAGTCCACGGTACATGGAATTTATCGGCGAGTCCAAGTTGATTTCTGATAGCTCCGGTTCCAAGCGCCCCCATCGTTTTTATCCCTTCATTTCGCATTTTCTCGATCAAAGGAAGACATTTTTTCTTCGCTTCAGTCCCAAGCTGCGCGACAAAAACATGCAAGTCATCCTTATAGGGAACTTGAATCTTCTCAATTTTCATGTTCGCAATAATTCTCTCAATCCCGGCGGAGTATCCAACGCCAGGAGTGGGTTGTCCCCCCAGAAGCTCAGCCAAACCGTCATAACGCCCGCCGCCTCCAATAGCGTTTTGTGCGCCTTGATTTTTATCCCAAAATTCAAAAACCGTTTTGGAATAATAATCCAATCCGCGAACAAGCCTCGGATTCTCAACATACGGAATGCCCATTTCGTCCAAAAAGCTTTTCAATTCTTCATGAAATTCCTTCGACTCTACATCCAAATAATCAGCCATCTTAGGCGCGAGCTCAGCCAAAATCTGACAATCCTCTTGTTTGCAATCCAGAAGTCTCATAGGATTTTTATTCAATCTCGCCTTACAATCTTCGCAAAGCGACCTCTCCTTTCCAACATAATAATCCTGCAAAACCTGCATATACTCTTTCCTGGATTCCAGAGTGCCTATCGTGTTCAGTTGAAGAGTGAAAACATGAGCAATCCCCAAATCTTTATTGATCAAATTAGCGAGCTGAATGCACTGTGCATCGAGCGCGGGATCAGATATGCCGATTATTTCAAATCCAAGTTGCCAGAACTGTCGATATCGTCCTTTTTGCGGACGATCATATCTGAAATGCGGCTCGATATAATACAACTGAACAGGTTGTGGCAAATCCTGCATCCCGTTTTGAATGTACGCGCGAACAACTCCGGCAGTACTCTCCGGTTTCAACGTCAAACTTCGTCCCTTACGATCCTGAAAAGTATACATTTCCTTGCTAACGATATCGGTTTCACCACCAATACCGCGTTGGAACACATCCGTAAATTCAAACATTGGGGTCGTTATTCTCCTAAACCCGGCCTGTCTAAGCCTATGTCTAACAACCTTTTTGATAAAAGTGTGATATTCGTGATCCCGAGGAAGAATATCATGAACGCCTTTCGGTGTTCGATAAGGAGGCTTCAAATTCTGTTCGTCGGACGCATTGTCGAATGTATCATCAGGCATCTAAAAAAAGGGTTAGGGTTAATGGAACTTCTATTAGCTCGCATCATACCACCAATCTTGAAGATTTCAATAGCTCGTGGACTCATCCAAACAACCTCGGATACCTTTTTCTGAACCAGCCTTTCTTGAATTTGTCCTCGACATACCTCTTGAAAGTGGAAATTCCACTTCCTGAAATATGAGCCAACCCTATAAACACATTGATCAGATCTCTAATTCTCACAATCAAAACAAACACAAAAACGTTTATATCAATCCCCAAAAGCGCGAACATGGCCGCGTGACCGCCTTCCAATACACCCAAAGCCCCGGGGATAGGTATCAAATATGCCAAACACGGCAAACTTCGAATCAAGAAAACTTCCGAAAAAGTGAAATCAAACCCCATGAAATGCCCAATTATCAGGTATTCGATTATCTCGTAAGCCTCACCAATAACCGACAACACCAAAAGCCACACGAACTTGCCCCAGTGATCCGTATAAAACTCCCTTAAAGCCTCTTCAATAATTAAGGTTTTATTATACGTTTTGCGGAAGCGCGCAAATTTATTCAGCCGCAACGCCCTGAAAATTGAAGAGAAAAACCCTATATCTTTTATCGAGGCGATATAAAACCACACAAGTAGACAAACAAAAAAGATTAAAGCTATCCCAAAAGTGAAGAATATATCTTTTGTCACCAAATGACGGGAAAACAAAAACGCAAAACCCATCAAAACGAAAATAATCAACCCGGTAAGCTGCAACACTCTATCCACAATTACAGAAAAAACCGCGTCTCGTCGGCGAACGCCCTCCTTCCCCAAAAGCACAACTCTTATGGGATCTCCCCCCAACTGCGCCGAAGGTGTCAAAAAGCTCACCGCCCACCCGGCGTATCTATGGAGTATCAATTTCATGAAGCTAATTTTGTATTTAAAATGCTTCAAAATATATTGCCACCTCCACGTCTGAAACAAAAAGTTCACAAACTGCACCAAAAAATACGCGGCAAAATACACGACGGAAAAATTACGTAACGCCGTGACTATATTATCGACACCTGTATCGACAATAATGTCCACAAACAAGAAAATCCCAATACCAAGGAGAAAAATATAAACGAAAGCTTTTTTTGCCAATTTCATGGATCCAATCTTATGCTAACACTCAAAACAAGTCAAAACTTGTTGTCGGAATAATGTTGCTGGCTTTTTTGTAGGATTCTGGAGATTTTTTGTAAAGCGCATACGCAGCTGCGGCGATCATCGCGGCGTTGTCGGTGCAATAAGTTAAACTTTTTGGAAAACGAATTTTGACATCAAGGCCCCGAACGTCGAAAACCCGCGCCTTGTGGGTCAAAACTTCCCTTAACCTCGAATTCGCGGAAACACCCCCGGCCAGATGAATTTCGCGGACTAATGTCCCTTCGTCCAAAAGATTCAAATAGGCCTGGATCAATTTATCAGTCAGAACGTCAACTGCAGCTTCCTGAAAACTCGCGGACAAATCTTTCACCAGCGCTGGCGCTTGCGCCAGCGCCTGTGCGTGTGTGGGCGCGTGCGCTTGTGCCTGCGCTTGCGCAGCCAAATATTTTTTCACCTCATGCAAAACGGCGGTTTTTAAACCTGAAAAACTGAAATCCAGACTTCCTTCTTCCAAATAAGAACGTGGCAATTTGAATGCCTCGCGGTTCCCCCCAATCGCCGCTTTCGAAACAGCTGGCCCGCCCGGATAGCCAAGTCCAAGAATTCGCGCAACCTTGTCGAAAGCTTCTCCTGCGGCATCATCGCGAGTCTCGCCTAAAATAACAAAATCACCATGTTCGCGCATCAAAATTATCTCATTGTGTCCACCCGAAACGGTCAAAACAAGGACGGGAAAAATTGGCGCATCAGTTTCGTCCGACAAAAAATTCGCATAAATATGTCCTATAATATGATGAACTGGAATCAAAGGCTTATCTTTCAAATAAGAAATTACCGAAGCTGCCTCGGTCCCAATGATCAACGAACTTATCAGTCCGGGTCCCTTCGTCACGGCAACAGCATCGATCGAATCAAAATCGCATCCTGCCTTCTTCAGAGCCTCATCCAAAACAGGAATAATCTTCAAAATATGCTCACGCGCGGCAACTTCCGGCACAACACCGCCGGTCTGAGCATGCAAATCCACCTGCGAAGCGATCACGTTCGACAACA
>JBAZPI010000068.1:0-3974 GCA_041648305.1 Candidatus Altimarinota bacterium
GGGGTTAAGGTGGGAGGCGGGAGTTATATCGGCGCCGGGATCGTTGTTGCGCAAGATATCCCTGAGAAAAGTTTTGTTCGCGGGGAATGGGAGTTGAAGATAAGTCCCAATGAAAGAGGTTTCAGCGAGGAAATGCGCGAGATGATGAGGAAAAAACTTTAAAAATCTATGAACGATAATTCTTTGCCCATTGTGGTGTCCGCCGTGATGCTGAATTACAACAGCAAATATTTCCCGAAGATGTGTGTTGAGGCTTTTTATCGCGCCGATATGCATGGCGTACCGTTTGAATTCATTGCGGTTGATAATGCGTCGACTGAGCATGAAAGTGTCGGATATTTGGAGAAAGCAGCGGCGAAAGGGCTTGTTAAGTTTGTGCGCACGCCGAAAAATCTCGGGTTTGGAGGCGGGAATAATCTTGGCGCCGCGCAGGCACGCGGAAAATATATCTTGATTTTGAATCCTGATATTTTCGTATGGGAGGATAGCGTTAAAAAGATGGTTTCGTATATGGAGGCTCATCCGGATGTTGGTGTTCTTGGGCCAAAATTGGTTTATCCGAATGAAGATGTGCAAGATTCGTGTCGTCGCCATATGAAGTTCAGAGATTTGATCGTAAAGAGGACTTTTTTGCGAAGACTGCCGTTTTTGCGCAAGAGAGTTGAGCACTACGTTATGACTGACTTTGATCATTCTGCGACGCAGGAGGTTGATCTGCTCGTTGGAGCGTGTTTTATGATTCCTCGTCACGTTTACGAAAAGGTTGGAGGCTTCGATGAGAGATATTTTTTGTTTATGGAGGATTTTGATTTGTGTCGAGAGGTCGCTAAGGCGGGATACAAAGTCGTTTATTTTCCTGAGGCATCTGTTACGCATAATCACAAAAGGCTTTCGGGGGGGTCGGTCTGGAAATTGGTACGCCGAAAAGTGTTCTGGATACACATTATGAGTGCTTTCAAATATTTTTGGAAATGGAGGAAGGGCTAGGCGTCTATTTCGCCAACATTCTTATAACTTCCGGATACCATTTCTTCTCCAACGCCTGGACACGTTCTTTCAGTGTGTCCGGCGTGTCGTTGGGATGGACCAGACAAGTTTTTTGAAGGATTATTTCGCCAGTGTCGCAACCTTCATCAACATAATGAATCGTCATTCCAGTTTCTTTCTCCCCTGCCTTAAGGACCGCTTCGTGGACGTTCGCACCGAAGTAATTCGGACCGCAAAATTTAGGGATTAGAGCCGGGTGGACGTTGATTATTCTGTGCGCGAATTTCCTAACAAAAGTTGTAGATAAGATGCGCATATACCCTATCAAAACGACTAGGTCGACTTTGTGTTCCTCGAGAATTTCGACAAGACGTGCGTCAAATTCTTCTTTCGTGCGATTGGCCGGGTTTACGAAAATTGCTTTGTACCCTTGTTCACGGGCACGCTCTAGCGCGTATGCTGACTTTTTATTCGAGAGAACACAGGCTAGTTCTATGCCTGGCATTTTGCCTGCCTTCATTTCGTCGATGATTGCCTGAAGATCGGTGCCACGGGTTGAGGCGAGGACGCCAATTCGGAATGGTTCTGCCATTAAAATAAATTACTAATGCCGTTCGCATTAAATCCTAACTTCTTTTTAACTTTTTCTCCAGTCTAAAATTCCTTGAGGCTTCCGCGAGATTCCTAGCCCCAAAATTAGAACTAATCCTTGCAATACGTCCACCCCTATCTATTGCATTTATTTGGCGTTTTCGGTATGTTTTTGTAATTCCATTAATTTGGAATCGTCGAACCTGGTACTTGAAGGTTCATTGAAAAATAGAAACAAAAACATAATTCTTACTTCGTGATGGTCCTTTATGACTAATTGGGCCGATCTACGACTCCGCTTTATGCGGGGTGCTTGGTTCCTTCCCTGACGCTAATATTTGTTGGGTAGTAAGGAGCGTAAACAGGCGGTCGGTGGCGTGACTGAAAACATCGCCGAAGCGAGGTAGGACGATTATGAGGCTTAGTCTCCTCTAAAAACAAAAACAAACAGAATCGCACGATCCGCTCAAAAAAATTTATTTTTTGGATCTGCGTGGTTTTTCCCCCTCTATGGGGGTTTTTTTTTGTTCAAATTTCTGGTAGGGTGTGGTTGAACTTACTTTAAGTATCTTTAACCCTTTATATATGGAAACTTTTTTGGCCCTTGTCCCTCTGTGGATAGTTCTATTCCTCCTGATTGTTTCGGCTATACGTGAAGTAAAGCAATACGAGAGAGGCGTAAAATTCACTTTTGGGAAATTTACTTCGTTGGCTCAACCTGGATGGAGACTCGTTATTCCTGTTTTTCAGAAGATGACGAAAGTCGATATTCGCGTGAAGGCCGTCGATGTGCCTGATCAAGAAGCAATTACTGAAGATAACGTTTCCGTGACCATTAATGCGGTTATTTATTATAAGGTTTCGGATGCTGGAAGGGCCGTCATCGAGGTTGAAAATTTTTATTATGCGATTTCACAGCTCGCGCAGACTACGATGAGAAATGCGGTTGGTGAAGTGAATTTGGACACTCTTTTGAAAAACAGGGAACAGATTGCTGAGAATATTGAAAAGTTGGTTGATAAAGCGACCGATCCATGGGGGGTAAAAGTTGAAGCGGTCGAATTAAAAGATATAGTACTTCCCGCTGATTTGAAGAGGACTATGGCAAAAGTCGCTGAGGCTGAGCGCGAAAGAAAAGCTGTTATTATCAAGGCTGAAGGGGAGGTTCAGGCTTCCGATAATCTCGCGAAGGCTGCAAAGACATTGTCTGCATCAGCTGGAGCTATGCATCTGCGAACGTTGCAATCAATAAATGATATTTCCTCGGATCAATCAAACACCACTATTTGGATGGTTCCTATCGAAGTTTTGAGAGCTGTTGAGAAAATTGCGGAGAAATTGGATAAGAAATAATTATGGACAGACACTCTGCGAACGAAGATTTGAGCAATGTTGGCAAGAGGCGTTTTGGAATTTTGGCTTACCCTGCGGGACATTCCTTGTCGCCTGCGATGTTTAACGCAGCATTTAAGACTCTTGGTATGGAGGGGGTTAGCTATGAGGTTTTTGAGGTTGCGCCTGAGGATTTGGAGCGCTTTATGCGAGCGCGTGAATTTGATGGGTTGAGTGTTTCGCTGCCATATAAGGAGATCGTTATGGAGTTTTTGGATGAGGTTGATGAGGATGCAAAGAAGATTGGGGCGGTGAATACGGTCAGTGTCCGGGACATAAGCAAGGGGCAGGCTATGTCCGGGACGTGCTTGCATGGTTTTAATACCGATTGGATTGGAGCGGTTGCAGCATTGAAGGAAGAATGCGAGGTTTTAAGCGGCAAGAAAGTTGTTGTTCTAGGAGCCGGGGGCGCGGCGAGGGCGATCGTGTATGGGCTGCTACGTGAAGAGGCGAAGGTTGTGGTTTTGAATAGAGATTTGGATGAGGCAAAGAGTTTGGGCGGGGATTTTGGTGAGAATTTCGGCGCGGAAATTGAAGTTGGGCTTCTTTCTGATGTTGCGACGAACGCTTCGAAGTATGAGTGCGACATTTTGGTCCAGGCGACTTCCGTGTGGATCACCGAGGGGCTTAACGTAAAAATTGTGCCGGATTCGTACGTCCAAGAGTTGGGCGCACGCGGTTGCGTCGTGATGGACATTGTTTACAAACCATTGATCACACCGTTGCTTGAAGTCGCGCAAAAGGCGGGGTGCCGCGTCGTTACGGGAGAAAAAATGCTTTTGAATCAGGCTGTAAAGCAGTTTGAGATTTGGTTTGGGGAACAAGCGGGCGGGCTTGGGCTTGTCAGAGAAGCTATGAAGAAGGTTTTGAGTAGTAATATTACGGTTGACTAATCCGAAGGGGTTCGATAGTATCGCTTCCTTTTGGGAGCTCTGCGAAAGGTCACTAACTACTACAAAATGAAAAATTTAGCTGAACAACCCGTACGATATCCAGATTCTTCG
>JBAZPI010000069.1:0-3890 GCA_041648305.1 Candidatus Altimarinota bacterium
TTATTTTAAGGGGGAAATCGGGGGGGGAAAACTAACTATAGACATGACTGCTTCTCCGGAAGGCACGCAAGAAGTAAACAAAACAGTGTCATTTACCACGTCAGTCAAGGGAGGAATGGGACCATATACGTACGTGATGAAGTACGGAGACGGAGAAGAAAAATCCATACTTTCCTCAGCCACAGAAGGCAAACTATTCTCCCATAAGTACACCAAAAGTGGCAACTACAACATCACAGTATTAGTCACGGATAACACACCTGAAACATCAGTGACGACCATCCCAAATTACGTGATTACCGCCCCACAGGGCGAAAAATCAAACCCGACTCTGGACCAATTTTATTACACTGAAAATCCGGTCAAGAAACCCCCAACCGACCCCCCGGACAAATTCAATTTATACGGGGACAAAGAAGTGAATGTGTATTTCAAAATAAAAAATTACCCGGAAAAAGGCAAAACTTGGATTATGGTGAAAAACGCAACTAATGAAACCGTGACTACATCATCTCTAATGGGTAACGAAGAAGTTTGGACATGGGTAGATAAGAACTATGCCGCATTAAAAGATGGCGAAGATTATACTTTAAATATCTATATTGCAGGCATAAAGTCGGAAATTAAATTCGCTGAATCATTAACTCTTCACGTAGGGGAGCCTGCCAAAATTCTTGAACCGGAAATTTGTGACAATGGCACCGACGACGATGGTGACGGCTTAGTAGATGTTGCCGATAAGATAGATTGCAAGGTGGCAGAGGAAGTCGTGCCGCCCCAATGCAGCGATGACTTGGACAACGACGGCGACAAACTCATCGATTTTCCGGACGACAAAGACTGCCAATCCGAAGACGACATATTGGAAGCCAGCGATAAAGATCTAAATGAGCTACCCCAATGCAACGACGGTCTCGACAACGACAAAGACGATGACATCGACTATCCGAACGACGATGGTTGTGAAGCCCTTGACGACGATACCGAAGATAGCGATTTCAACATACCAAAAGGCGTGGATATCAAAATCTCAAAGGTCAGCGTTTCAAAAACCAAATTCAACCCCGAAATCCACGAAGTCTACTTCGTATACACGATCAGCGGAGACGCGAATGTCAAAATCGAAATTTTGGATAAAGACGGCAAAGTTGTTGCCACAGCAGAAGAAGAAAAAGCGCAAAAGAAAGGACAACATGTGGCTTGGTGGAATGGAACCATTGACAATAAATTTGCCGGGCAAAAAATCGCAGACGGAACTTACACTTACAAGATCACGGCAACTCACCCCGAATATTCAGAAGTAAAAGATACAAAAGAGGGGAGTATCACCGCTGATTCAACCGCCGGAAACGGCGAAGGAGACTTCGAAGATCCGGATGGAGGCGGCGCAAAACCGGGCGACGGAACTGGCAACGGCGACGGAACTCTGGACAAAACACCAGGCGGCGCAAAAACAGATGACGCGACACAAACACTGCAAAATTCAACAACAGGTCAGACCGCGGGAACTGGCCCGGGAATTTTACTATACTTATTGATCCCCGCGCTCGTATTACCATTAATTAAAAAATCATGACAGAAGATCAAACAACACCCCCAACAGGAACTCCGGATATACAGATAAACCCGCCAGCACCAGAAGCGCCGGCACCAGAAGCACTACCCGTGCAAGAAGCTCCTGCGCCCGCCGCACCCGAACTCCCACCAGCCGAACAGCAGGCACCGCAGGTGCCAATTCCTACATCGTCAACTCCTGCGCCGGAAGCTACGGAAGTTCCCGAAATTCAAGCGCCGGAAATTGTGAAACCGCCTCAACCGGATAGCTCTATCCTCGACGAACCAAAACCTACAAATTCAGAAGAAGGATTCTTCAAGAAAAACAAGATGTTCATAATCGGAGGAGTGGTGATATTGATTGTGATTACAATTGTTGTCGGGATTTTACTGAGCATTAAAAACGCTGACAAATTGGAAGGAAAACTAAAGCTTCTCGAAAGCCAACAAAGCGCACTACTAAAAGCCGATTCGATTGTTATGACCGGCATAGTTAACGCCGACACTCTCGATACAGCCACTCCAGCCGCTCAGCCAAAAACGATGCCGAACATCACGCCACTATTCAAAGCGAAATAATCAAGGCACAAGCGCTGCACCTTCTACTGCCGCACTTCTACGCCCTCCTTTTTTCTTCTTTCCCATTAAGATAAATTCTCATCTCAGGTCTGATTTGAACGCGGATCTGCCCGTTTTCAGTATCCAGATGAGTATCCCATGGTCTTTGAGGGAGTTGCCCAACCAAATCAAAAAGTTTTTTGTTCGCATGAGCAATCTCTTCCTCGGTTTGCATTTTCAACTCCTTCAACTTCATGTAAGACGCATCCGACAAAAGCTCCTTCATGGACTGATCTTCCATCTCTTTCACCTGTTCACGCACGTCTTTATACGCTTTTTTAAGGTCAATATATTCGTTTGTGTCGATTTTCTCCTCGTATCGCAAATCAACTTTGATTTCTTTTAGGCGCACTTTTAATCGCTCAAGCTCCTTTAAAGCGAGCGCAATTTGATCTTCAATCATGGTACGAGTATACGCAAAACAGAAAGTTCAGCAAGATGGTTTTTCAGACCCTCCCTAATCCTCCAACCGGATCCTTTAAACTTTTTTTATCGTCACTTTTCCGCTCCCTTAGGCATTTTTATCGTTTTCCCGACGTCGGCAAAATGATCAGAAATTTTGTGATTTATTGATTCACAGGCAATTTTTGCTTTCCCTATAACTTGCAAAAAGTTATCCCATTTTTCTTGCAAACCAAAATTCAACACCTTGCTCTGTTTGACGAGCATAGGATTCAAAATTGGAAGTAAGCGATTGGATGAGTTCTCTTTTCATAATCACTCAATTATTTCTACACCTGCATTGTAGGTGAGCACACGCTCACCGTCAATAGAAATACTCAAAGCCCAATTGTTTTTTGTTGCACTAGCCAAAATTATATTTTGGAACACGACAATAGCACGTCACCCTCGATACACCAAATACGACACATACGCGACGTAGAGAATCACAAACGCTCCTCCCTGCCATCTTTCAAGAATATGTTTTTTGCCGACAAACATTACCAAGAACAAAACAAATGTCGCCGCAATAGCCACAAATACATCAAAGTTTGTTGCAGCATTAAAAGGCAGTTGCAACATCGTTCCGGTAAGACCAAGAATCCAAAAAACATTGAAAATATTTGACCCGATTATATTACCAACAGCTATGTCGTTTTGCCTGTGAATAGCAGCGACCACCGACGTCGCCAACTCCGGTAGAGACGTGCCGACAGCAACGATAGTTAAGCCTATGAAAGCCTCCGAAAGCCCGGCAAACTTCGCCAAAATCACGGCATTGTCGACCAAAATACTCCCTCCAAAAAACAAAAGACCAATTCCCAACACCGTCAATAAAGTCGAAACCGAAAGAGAATAAACTTTAACTTTTTCGCTCTGGCAATCAACTTTCGAAATCCCGAAAATATAAAACATAAAAATTATAAATATCGCTATCAAGGAAAATCCGTCTGTCCTTGTGATCGAATTAAACCCGGAACCATCGAAAAACGCATCGTTCCCCATCGTGTAGACCAAAACAACGGCAAGAAGCGCAAACGGGATCTCTTTCCAGACTGTATTTTTCTTCACGGTAAGTGGCACGATCATGGCGGAAATACCAAGTATTAGCAGTATATTGCAAATATTGGAGCCAATAATATTCCCAATAGCGATGTCCGAAGATCCTTTGAGCGCGGAAAAAATATTCACCGCCAACTCCGGAGTGGAAGTCCCGAAAGCGACGACCGTCAATCCTATCACCATAGAAGAAATTCCCAACCTGCTTGCGAGGGACG
>JBAZPI010000070.1:0-3756 GCA_041648305.1 Candidatus Altimarinota bacterium
TATACAGTAAACCGGCCTCGGATTATCCGGAGAAAGCTGCGAAATAATGGCCTTCCTGCACAACTCACACGTTCTCGAATATAAATTTCCTTCGTTGCACCAAGCCATTCTTCGCATCTCACGACATCTTGAACACCAAGTAGGCTCTGGCACGTCAATTTTAGAGTAAAATTTCTTATCCCGCTCGCTTACAGAAAAATCTGTCTGACAATTCTTACATTTTGGCATAGCAAAGAGGAATATACATCTTTTCTCCCGAGAAGTTAATTATCGACCCTTCCCCCCCTCCCCAAGCTCATCGCGCAAAATTCTCACCCAAGGCGGAGCGTCTATACCCAATTTTGCCTGTTTGCCTCTTATTTCCACAATAGTAACACGAATAGTCTCTACTACTGGATCAGGCTGTTTTTCAGCGCCATCATGCGCCGATCCATCAACCAATCTACTAAATGTCATCACAATCGCATCACCAGGCTTACGAGTCAGCATTAGCATAAATTCATTGTTTGTAAATAGGCAAGGACTAAAAAGACCCCAGTTTTTTTCTAATCTGTAAATTCTGTTGAGATTTCCATATATTCTTAAGTTCGTATAATAACCCTAAGTCATGTTATTTTCGAGGGTCAAATGGCTTTCTCGAGCCAAAAAATTAGCTCAAAAGTCTGCCCGGGCAGAGATTTTTATACGAACTATTTGGACTAAAAAGCGGCTTATTTTGTAAAAACTGGGGCTTTTTTACGCAAGGATGATTGTAAGCAATTACAAAACAAAAAACAATACCCAAATATCGAAAAATCCAGGAAATTAAAAGCGAAGTAGATGGTTGGTTCGCGGAAATGAGCACTTATGAAGAGAACTGCGTACCCTAAAGGTCTCTGAAAACATTGCAAAACCCCCCGGCCTACCGCACTCTTGATCTATCACCTAACCCATCTTCCTGCAAAGCATATCAACAACCTTTTTTGCAATATTCAATTCATGATGCACAACATCAAGATTACAAAACCCAGGATTAAAAACATTTATCTCGGAAAGATGCTCCACTCCCTCCCTACTCATCAATAAATCCAATGCCGCCAACTCAATCCCATTTTTCTTAAAGTAAGGCTTAAGCATCCTTACCATTCTACGATCACTTTCAGTAGGGTCACAAAGTTTGGCCCCGCTATTTGCGCAAACACAAATCCCCTCTTTGGCATTCGGCAAACGAATATAAGAACCCAGAACATCCCCCTCAAGAACCACAACCCTTTTATCTCCCCTTTTGGGCGCACTCAAAAAATATTCCACAATCAACACAGTTTTATCCCTGGAGTTTCTCAAATATTTCGCGATGATTTTCGAAACGTCTTCTTTAGACATAACCACTTCCTGCCTACACCTACACCCATAAAATTGACCTGAGCTGTAACGAATATGTTTGACTCCCCTACCCCCGGAACTATCACTTTGCTTAATCACACAATTACCAAGTTTTTTAATGGATTTAAGAGCTTTCCGAACTTTATTGGCATAGAATGTTTTTGGTGTGAGCTGGGGAAAATGCTTCAAGTAAGCTTTGGTTCCCATCTTTAAAATACCTTTTGGATGGTTAAGAGTGGGTATTTTTTTTGCAAGAAGACTCTTCAACAGATGCTCATAATATTTATCTATCGGCGGATCTTTTTTCAAGAAAATCAGATCAAAATCGCTCAATTTCATAATCACTCTCCCATTATTAAGCCGAGCCCTCGTTTTAAAAGTAATAGGCTTATTTATCAGCTTTGCCTTCACAACATCACCCCCAGAGAAATCATCGGCATCAAAAACAAATACTTCCAAGCCAGACCTGGAAACAGCCTCATTAACAAACGGGAAAAAAGTATCTTGCTCGTCTAATTGTAACGGATCAGTAACAATGCCAAGTTTCTTCACACTTTCATGATTTTAAAAAAACAACCGACCATACGCATAATACACCCAAAAAGCACGGAAACATTGCAAAAACCCCCCCACAAGTGTATCTATTTCCAAGTATGGATCAAATACTTGGACTTCTTATCACATATAGATACCTTCTACTTTTTCCGATTTCAATAGTCGAGGGACCGATCATTTCAATAATCGCGGGCTTCCTTGTTACATTGGATGTATTCAATCCATTCATAGTGTACGGGATAGTGCTCGCCGGAGATTTCATCGGAGACACCATGTTTTATCTTATTGGCAGATTCGGAAGAAAAATCTTTTCAAGCCGCCTTGGAAAACGCCTCGGACTAACACCGGAAAGACTACACTCAGCAACCGAGAATTTCAGCACGAAACATTTCAAAACAATCGTTCTATCAAAAATCACACACGGATTCGGGATCACAGGACTTACAGCCGCAGGCCTGCTCAAAATACCGTATTTTAAATACATAGGCATCTGCATGCTTACAAGCCTCTTTCAAGCCGCAGCTTTCCTGATCACCGGCATATTTTTCGGCGAAACATACAAAGAATTAGGAAAATATCTGGACTATTTCGCAGCAACAACAATAGCTATTGGGCTTGCAATAACTTCATACTTCGTTTACAAACATTTCAAAGCTAAACCCAAGTCCAATGCGAATATTAGTAGTTAATGATACATACTACCCGCATGTAAACGGAGCGTCATACTTCACTCAAAATCTGGTTCACCAACTCAAGAACAGAAAACATGAAGTTGCGGTAATAGGCCCTGCTGAATCGTTCAAAAATTCAAAAAGAGACGTAGATGGAATTCTTGTATACGGGATTAGATCCACTCAATTTCTTTTTTTCAATGATTTCAAATTCAGATACTGTCTTCCCTTCTTCAATAAAAAATACATCCAACAAATATTAGACGAATTCAAACCTGACATCGTACATATCCAAGGACATTTTCCGATAAGCAGAAACGTACTCAAGGCGTGCAAAAAAAATAAAATTAAAATAGTCGGAACCAATCATTTCATGCCGGACAATTTGACCCATTACATCCCTCTCGGAAATACTATAAGAAATTTCGCGAAAAATCTGCTTTGGAAAGGCTTTGCTAAAATTTTCAACCAGCTCAACCAAATCACAACTCCAACCGAAACAGCTGCAAACCTCATAAGACCTTATATTAAAAAAGAAGTGAAAGTGATCTCAAATGGGATAGACTGCCATCGTTTCAATCCAAATAATAAAAGTGATCACATCCGCACTCTGTACAAAATTCCAAACAAACAAAACCTTTTGTATGTCGGAAGATTGGACAAAGAAAAAAACATAAATTTAATCCTCAAAGCAGCAGCAAACGCGCTCCAAGAAATAGATTTTCATCTGACCATAACAGGCAACGGCGCAGAAAGAAATAATTTAAAAGACCTCGCGAAAAGACTTGGCATCAACGATAAAGTTACATTCACAGAGTTCGTTCCGGACAAAGACCTCCCCAGCCTCTACACAACTGGAACTTGTTTCGTAATCGCATGTACGGTAGAACTGCAAAGCCTCGTTACAATGGAAGCAATGGCCTCCGGCCTCCCTATTATCGGTGTCAATGCGATGGCGCTCCCCGAACTAGTCCACGACAACCAAAACGGCTTTCTCTTCGAACCCGATGACCAGAAAGGATTATCGGAAAAAATCATCAAAATCCTCTCAGATAAAGACTTGCAAAAGAGAATGAGTGAAGAAAGCCTAAAAATCATCCAAAATCATCACATCGAGAAATCAATCTCTGCCTTCGAAGAGATGTACAGAAGAGAGATAGCCGCGACT
>JBAZPI010000071.1:0-3635 GCA_041648305.1 Candidatus Altimarinota bacterium
AATGAAAATTTTATACATTGTTAATTATGACTAATTGGGGTAGGATAAATAATATGAGGAATAATTTTTATGCTCGGGGACAGAGTTTAATTGCAATAATTATTGGAATAATTATTGCTCTGGTTGTTGTTGGTTTAATAAGCGGAGGTGTATATTATTATCTTTTATTATCTTTCAAAACAAATGAAGAAGTTGTTCCTCAAGGAGAAATTAGCCCGCCAGAAGAAGTGGTTCCGCCAAAGGAGAAAATTCCACCCAAAGAAGAAAAATCTGAAACCACCTGTCAAGATGAATGTTCTTCAATCAATTCAAAAAGATGTTCTAATGATGGCTATCAAATCTGCGGAAATTATGATAAAGATGATTGTTTAGAGTGGGGGTCGATAATTAATTGTTCTGTAAATACTATTTGTCAGAACGGAAACTGTGTCCAGCAAAAATGCGCCGATGGAACCCCTTATAACCAATGCTCAATCAATAAACCAAAATATTGTAATAACGGAAATTTGATAAATAAATGTAGTATTTGTGGCTGTATGGAAGGACAACAATGCCAAGATGGAAATTGTATTGTTTCTCCAATTGGTTCAATTTGTCAAAGTTATGAAGTTTGTGATGGCAGTATTTTGTCTTCTTCTGATAGACGTTGCCTGGGTCAATGTAAACTTCCAAAATCATTTGATTGGAGAAATAGACACGGTGAGAATTGGTTGACGTCTGTTAAGTCCCAAGGTTCTACTGGAGCTTGCCACGAGTTTGGTATAATCGGTGCTTTTGAGGCACAAGTCAATCTCTATTACAATCAGCATATTAATTTGGATCTATCGGAACAAATGTATGTGGATTGTCAACACGGTACTGCGTCGATAGCCGACTTTTCAGATGCTAAGCAATCCTGCGTAGATGCAAACTGTTGGAATACTTATTATTGTAAGGAGGTGTATACCGGATTAGTTGATGAAGCATGCAGTCCTTATGCAGGGAGAGATATCTTTTGTAATGGAATATATCAAAGCACGCAAGGAGATAGATGTTGTAATATCCCTTATTTTTGTTCGAATTGGAAAGAGCGTACTTGGAAAAATTCAGGATTTAAACAATATGCCGTACCACCTTTTTATGGACATACACTCTGTGAGAATAATCAGGTAATTACTACACTAGAGAAAATCAAGGAGACTCTTATTTCTCGAGGACCGTTGAAAGCTTCCGTTTCATCTAAACTTGTCATTCCCGGTAGCCAAGGCAACCATTCTATGGTCTTGGTAGGTTACGAAGAACCTGATACATGGATATTTAAGAATAGTTTTGGGTCAGCCGATGGCGAGGGAGGTTATAGAAAGATTCAATCATCTGACGTTACTTTTTTCGGTTTACTTGGTTTACCCCTTGGTCCATTCATTCCACCGTCAGATAAGTCATTTTGGCCAGCTGGGTTTAGTAATAAAATAAATTGTGTTGATAAAGATAATGATAGTTTTTGCAACTGGGGGATTTCGAAAAATAAACCATCTACTTGTCCGGCTTCGTGTAAGCCCGAAAAAGATTGGGATGATTCGGATTCCAGTATCGGAAGCATGGGTATTTATTAAATATTTTTTGCCTGCGAGCCGGAAGCGAAGCCCCGCCGCCCCGCGCGTTGAGCGCGGAGCCAAGCAGAAAAATTTTCTTTTCCTTTTAGAAGAAAAAAAATCTGGCGCGCGCAAAATAAAAAATATAAAGAAAATTTTTCTGCGAGGCAGGCCGCCGTCCACGGCGGCTGGCGGCGGGGGCGGAGCGACTTCCTTTGTTTAGAAATTTCTGATAAAATAGGTTCGAGCAGAATTGTATAACCACACGTTTTGTTTTAGAGCGGAGAAATCACTATATGATTTTTCCTAATAATGACGAGGTCCTAGGTTCGATCCCTAGTGCGCGCAATCGCATATTTTAGTACGGGGCAAGTAATGACGGGGTCGGCATATAAAAAAGGCGTTGCCAAAAATGGCAACGCCTTTTGCCAGCTCATTAGAGCCTGATGAAATTACAAAGACGCTTTTCCTGTTTAATACGGAGTTCGGCGTACAGCCGAGGATTCCGCATCGCAAGAATCTGAAGCGCCGAAAGAATGGCATTTTTTGGGTCAAGAATTGTCATCACTGGCGTCTCGCTTGGTGTCCGAAGCGACGACCAGATATCTTCGGGGAATTCTCGCCACGTCGCGGGAACTGTAATCACTGGCACGGTGCAATGGGCAGACAAAGTCGGTCCTGCTCCGTTGCTTCTTCCACAGTAAACGATGACAACGGAATCGGGAATCTCATGAACCAGTTTCCCGATTTCCTCGCAGGCGCGGACCGGCTCTTTGTGGAGAGAGCAAGTTGCGATCTTCACCTCGCAGGTTCCTTTGGCTCCGTAAGCCGTGATTGCATCCTCAAACGGTTTTAGGTTATCGGATGTTGAAGCTCGCCAGAGGACGACTTGTTGACGCGGTAGGTTGAAGTTTCCAGTCAACTCTGCTACCAATCGGTACTTTGCAGCAACCGTGTTGAGGTCGACTCCGTCGCGGTAGAGTTGCTTGTCGATGTAGCTCCCGCCCTCAAGTACGCGCCACGAATCGTTGTCGATTACGTCTGCGAGTCGGAGCGCTCCGTCGGCGTTTGTTCCAAACTCAACCTTGAAGTCCACCAGCCGTCTGCCGACAAGTTGCCACGCCTTCTCTAAAACAAGAAATGCTTTGAGGGAAATCTTGCCGATTTCCTCAAGGATGTTAGGCGACTCCCGTAGGGGGAAATCCTCGAGAGCGAGGAACGGTGATTGTTGGTAGATTGGCTGATCCGGTAAATAGAGCAAAGCACGATTTCCGTCAAAACGCACGAGCGGGTCGTCTTTGGGTAGATCATGTTCTTGCCACCGCTTGCCTGAGGTCTTTAAGAAAAACTCAAGTATAAGACGCGGAAAAACATGCCCTTTCGGAAGTTCCGGATAGCGTTTGAGGAACGAGCCGTGTGCTTCTCGTCTCACTACCACCTCATAAGGGATCATGTCGCACTGTTCGGCGAAGAATCGCGTTTCGTCCACTTCATCTATAAACGCGACCGGCAAGCCGCATGCTTTGAGAAGACGGAATACATTCGACGTGGTTCGGTTTGATAGTAAGGCCTTGCCGTTGATGACATCGTGCTTGGCACCATCACCGGCAGTCAGATCGTCTTTGGATTCAATGATAACGCATCCAGTTTCATCCGTCGTCCAGACTCTCTTAGTTTTTCCTTCAGCCACTAAGCTGTTCATATCAGCTCTCCTTTCCGGTTTGTGGTTCTATGTAATTGTAAAGGAACATTTTGCTAATTGTTAATTTATCAGTTTTGTGATATTTTTTCAATTGCTTGCCGCTCTACGAGCGACAAGCAATCAGTTTTGTTCAAAATGCGTTCAAGCCAAGTTGTATAATTACGCCAAAACTAAAAACCCGTTTTTTCGGGTTTTTTACTTTTAATCTCCGCTCCAGCGGTTGAATTTTTCTCAACTGCATAATGCAAGATACATATTGGACTCCATGAGGCCTTAAGTCTTATGGAGTTTTTTAATCGGATTCATTGCAAATACACCGGCATCAAGGGGTTTATCACAATCTACAACGATACCTTAAGATA
>JBAZPI010000072.1:0-3500 GCA_041648305.1 Candidatus Altimarinota bacterium
TTGAGAGAGCCCAAAAACTATCTTGCGATTTTGAAAGCGATAGCATTCAGCAAGACAAAATTCAATGAAATATCAGTCGAAACAGGGCTCGAAAAGAACATCTTAAACAAATATTTAAATGTACTTCAGGAATTGAAACTTATAGAAAAAGAAACTCCTGTCACGGAAAAAAATCCTGACAAATCGCATAAGGGCATTTATAAACTTTCCGAACCGTTCTTGAAGTTTTGGTTCAGGCATGTTTATCCATATAAAAGCGATCTTGAAATAGGTGAATATAAAGCGGTGGAAAGCCAAATCAATAAATTTTTTCATTCTTTGGAAGAAGCGAGCTATGAGATGATTTGCCGTGAAATTTTAAAAACTGAACAGGACAAAATCTTCCAGATTCGGAAAATCGGCAGGTGGTGGAAAAATGATCAAGAAATAGATTTAATAGGCCTCAACAATGACACAAAAGAAATAATTTTTGGCGAAGCCAAATGGTCAAATAAACCGATTGAAATGGACGTTTTGGAAAATCTTAAAAAAAAGACACGGTTTGTTGACTGGAACAAGAGCAAAAGGAAAGAATATTTTGCGCTATTCAGTAAAAGTGGATTTAGCGATAAGGTAAAAATAACCGCAAAAAAAGAAGGGATAATATTGTTCGAGAAAAACAAAATGATTTCATAAGCATATTTAGACTATAATTCAACGCAGCATTAACAAAAGAAACATGGACAACAAAATCCAATTCATAGTCTACATTGAACAGGATGAAGATGGCGTATATATAGGTTCAGTCCCTTCTATCCCAAACTGTCACGCGCAGGGAGACACTCAACAAGAAATGTTAAAAAACTTAGCAGAAGTCGCAAAATTATGTTTGCGCAACTCAGACAAAAAAACTATTCAAAAAAGCCGTTTTGTAGGTATCCAAAATTTCGAACTATCACATGCCTAAATTAGTTCCAATCAGGCCGAAACTCGGGTTTGAACAAAGAGACTATAGAAGGCTCCCACGTCTTCTTCAAACACGCGGACGAAAAAAGTACCGCAAAGGACTCCTACGAAAAATACTCAACGACATCCAGCTACCAACAGAAGAATACGACAAATTAAGAAGAAAATAAGGCAAACTTCAGAAACAGGGGAGACAGAAGAAAATGATCAGCCTCCTTCTTCACCAGTAGACTGCTCCTGCTCAACCACCCGCCACCCCAAAGGCCTCAAAGGACAAGCGACGGTGGCTTTAATCGCCCTATTCACACTTCTGGGGTATTCAACGATAAATCACTCCAGTCGCAACCGGTTACAGCCCGCAACCCCGTAATAAGACAACAAAAATCATTGACTGATCTTTAGAAATAAACTACACTATGAACTGTAGGTATTCGTATATGAATACCTTTAGCTCATAAATAACGTAAAAACAGTGAGAAGAGACTATCTCTCAGATCTCATGAGGGCAAAATATACGATTCTAACGTTTAAGGAAATATCCCTGTTATGGGGAAAAACGGATATGAACTTTATTAAACAAAAATTAAATCGCTACGTCAAAACCGGTAAAATATATTCTGTCCGCAAGGGCATATACGCTAAAGGAAAAACTTACGATAAATTCGAACTGGCTACGAAAATATATAAGCCGTCATATATTAGTTTTGAAACCGTGTTGGGGAGAGCCGGAGTCACTTTCCAATTCTATTCACAAATATTTGTTGCCTCTTACCTTTCAAGGGAGATAACGGTGGACGGGCAAACATATTCTTTCAGAAAAATAAAGGATTCAATCCTTACCCATCTAACCGGCATAGAGATGGAAGATAATTATTATATAGCTTCGCCGGAAAGAGCGTTTTTAGACGTTGTTTATCTCAATAAAGATTATCATTTTGACAATTTATCATCTTTGAACTGGGACAAAGTCTACAAAATTCTACCTATTTACGGCGGCAATAAAAGAATGGAGAAAAAAGTAAAGCAGTATCATGAAGCTGTTCAAAAAGACCTTAACTAAAATACCATGACCCTAGACATAACAAAGCACAAAAACATTCTTATTAAAATTCTAAAAGACATTTATTCCGACATCACTATCGGACCAATTCTGGGATTTAAAGGCGGGACGGCGGCATATCTTTTTCACGGACTTGACCGTTTTTCCGTCGATCTGGATTTTGATCTGCTCGATCCGGAAAAAGAAGATTATGTATTTGAAAAAACGGAGGAAATAATTTCAGCCTACGGCAAAATAAAAGCGAAAAGAAAAAAGTATTACACGCTGTTTTTTGAACTGTCATATTCGGATAAAGATCGCAATATCAAAATAGAAATCAATCGCAGAAACTTTGGCTCGAAGTATGAAATCGCGAATTACCTTGGCATTTCGATGAAGGTAATGACTAAAGAAGATATGGTTGCAAATAAATTAATGGCAATGTATGAACGACTGGACAAAACAAACCGCGACATTTTTGATGTCTGGTTTTTCTTGGAAAGAGACTGGCCAATAAATAAGGAGCTGGTGGAAAAAAGAGCCGGTATGCCGTTCCCCAAGTTTTTAAGAAAATGCATAAAATCCTTGGAAAAGTTGAAAAATCGCAAAATCTTGGACGGCATAGGCGAGCTCCTAAGTGATCAAAGCCAAAAAGACCGGGTCAAAGCCAAGCTCATCCCGGACACGGTCTTTCTTCTCAAACTGGCGCTCAAGAACGAAAAATCAGCTTCCAGGTAAATAACAATCTTTAATTCCACAATTTCTTTTCCCTCTAATTCTGCACCGCAAAATCAAATATATCGCCTTCCATACTCTGAACTCCATTCAATGAATATTTGAATCCCTCCGAAAACCCATCGATACTCACCCGAAAAGAAGCAGCCAAAGGAAAAGAAGATTTATAATAAATTTGATATTCAAGATAGGGAATCGGCCCACCACTACTGGTCGCGGCTGTAATATAAGAAAGCTTTAAAACAGGTTTGTTCAAATTATTTTCGACCCACGGGAGCGTTCCCTGAAAAAACGCCGATCCGATCCCTTTCAAAAGATCCCCATCGTCATCGAATTTATATAAATCCTGAACACTGCCACCGCAGAAATTAATATATTTTACTCCATCAGTAAATACGCCCGTCTGAAAGGCGCTCGTATCAAGGACCTGCGTGACTCCACACGAATCTCCATTGCACTCTCCAACAATCTGCCAGCTCAAAATAACTTTGCCATCAAAAGTTCCTTCCAAAGGAATTAAATCAACGGCATACCTTGTACACCAAGCAGTATTCGTCCCATCGCTGCAAGGAGTCCTGACCCTAATAGACATCACAGAAATATTAAGCCCGCTCGCCCCCCCCGGATTCTTGTAAACAGGACTCCCGCCGCTTTCGCTCACCGTATACAACGGAATCGAAACACTGTCTCCGTAATAAATCTTATTCCAATTGCATGGATGAAGGGAACTACTAACTTCGCTATAGCTAGAGTTACCGCATCCATCCCCGGCATCCCCGGT
>JBAZPI010000073.1:0-3442 GCA_041648305.1 Candidatus Altimarinota bacterium
CGAAAACTATATTTGTTATTTGTTTACAGAAGTTTATAAAGGAGGAACAAGTCTTGAGGCGGATTTTGATCCCGATACAAAGGCAACAAGGGCGTATGCCGCAAATTTGATTGCGAATGCTTTTGAATTGTTTTTGTACGAAAAGGGCGATGATCCTTTGCAAGCGCCTTTTGAGTTGCCGGCATTGTATAAAGATATAGAATCTTGGCAGTGGTTCATAAACAACATTGGTATTTACGGAATACCCGGTGTTGAGTTTGGTGGAAATTTTAAGCCGGATGATTTCTTGAGTAAATCGGATGCAACTACGTGGTTGAAAAAAGCCCAGAGTTTATAGTGGGGGAGTGCATTTTCTGTCTTTCATTTGGGTTAGTTTTTTTGCGTACGAAAGACACGCGATTCCGGCAAAAACCATCATGCTTCCCACTGCATAAACCGTGATGTGCGCGCCCAGATCATCCGGTCCCCAGTTGGGATCAAAAATAGCAAGGTGGTAAAGTTTAAATCCGGCAAAAAATAAATAAATGGAAAGGCAGACGAGAGCTATTTGGCTATTCAGCATGGCCTCAGCTAGAGTTAAACCTACGAAATACACAACAATTATCAATCCGTAGTCTATGAAGAGGGCGAGAATTTTTAGTAATGTTGTTTTTTCTTTTATTCCAAACAGTCCTTCTAATATACCGTCGGATAAATTGTAGTAATTGAATATTTCGGGGGCGAAGATAATTGCGATAATTGCAACCAGGCAAAAGATGAGAATGTAGTGCAGATTGTTAATTTTCATGTGTGCTTTCCTACTTGGCCAATGCCAATGTAATTTAAAATCTCACTCCCTTTAACTTTCTTCCCGCTTACTGTCACCTGTATTTCCGAAATTATTAAAAACTTAGTTACGAATTTTATTTCTATTTCGCCTATTTTGGAACTTTTAAATTTGTAGCCTAGTTTAGCCTGTTCGGGATCGTGTTTAAAGCTGCCTATTTCTTCCACTATGTGAAAATCGTCCTCGTCCTTTTTTTCTGTCAAATTGACAGTAATTTGATTGTTGCGATAACTGGCTCCTTGCCATCCCAATTCTATGTAATAAGGAGCCGTTGTTTCTTCATGGAATCTAAATAGTGCCATATTTTTTTGCAAAAAGGATTAAAGCAGCTTCAGTTTACAATATTATTTTATTTCGCACAACGGCCGGTACAGCTTATCTGTGGTCAGAAACAGTAACTTTTATACCAGGTACCGCTTCTTCTATCATAGCTCTTATTTCTTCAATACTTTGTGTCGTTTCTCTATGGCCAAACAAGCGTATTTGATCAGGTGGTATTTCTTCAAAGCCTCCAATTTCAAGCCTATGACACAAGTCACCCGGAAGACGGTCACCTTTGGAAATAAAGATATTTATTGGGACAGTTTCCATGTTTGGTTTTTTAATTAGTTATTTTCCTGTACAAAGATTATAGCTGATAGAAGAGAGAAATTCAATTTGCGCGAGTGTTTCTTCATAAAAAAGCGAGTCAGCGAAGCTGGCGAAGTGAACCGTTTAGCCTTTGTTGTACGCTGTTTTGGTTCAAATTTATAGTGATTTGTGGTATAATTCACTGAATTTAGCCATAATTTATGGGGGAGAAACCCAAAAATCATTTAGATTCTTTGAGAGAAAAAGCCTATGCTCTTTTGAGTCTTCCAGATTGTGCAGTTGATGAGGTTATTTCAGGAATGGGTTTGCGGGATGATCGTGAGGTAAGGGAATATAAGGCTCGCCATGAAGCCGGCCATGCTTTGGTCCATTTATTAAGGGGGACATCAATGCAGAAAGCTGAAATCAGTCGTCTGCGCGGAACGACGTGTGATCGTTTGAATACACTTTTGGGGAATGTGGTTCGGTTTGAGAAAGGAAGAGTAGTTACTGATGAAGCTGAATATCAAGAATTGGCAAAGCAACATCCGGATAGAAATGTAATTCTTTCTCTTGCCGGATTGGCTTCTACTCAAGATCCGAAGCATGGCCATTTTTTTGAACGCCTGATTAATGAAGGTCTGGCGAAAGGCGTTGATGAGTCATGGGAAGATATTTCTATACCGTATGTCTACATTCAAGATCGTTTTGCGGCTATTCATCAAAGAACGCCTACGCAGCAGGAGATATCAGCTATTTTTCATGATTTATTGAACGAGATTAGGTCTATTTTTTCTGAAGATAAATTCGTCGGGGTCTTAACTCAAATTAAAGAACTTATTAAAGGGCATAGGCTCAAAAAGGCTGTCAACGATACGATTTTACAGACACTTTTTGCCAACGGTTTCTCTCAAAAAGATTTAACCGAAATGCAGCAGCGAGTTCTTTCGATTGATATTGATCGGGTGGTGCAAAAATATGGTCGTGCGGCTGCGTAGGCGGCAAGAATGGGAGGTTCCCTAGAAGGAGCGTAGCCGCGTACAATTAGTGGAAGTGGTTTCATATGACTGTTCTTTTAATAAATTCTAAAAACCGACGCCTTCCGGATCTATGCCGGCTTCCACATCTGCCTCATATTCATCCGTATTCATTTGCATATGGACAAGTAAAGCTGCGTGTTCTTTATTGAGAATGCACATCAAGTCGTCGGTCATTTCTACTGGTTCTTCCGTGGTAGCATCTTTTATTTCAGTAATCCTTAGGATGCTATCAGGATCTACTGCTGCGACAAATAGAGTTCTTCCTTTGTATTCAATATTTCCGCATATTGGTCCTTCCATAAATTTAGAATTTAAGACTATTTTAATTTTTTTCCATTAATTCAGTATTATTCACTCCTAAAATAAAATATGGATTTTGAGAATCGTTTCTTTGCATTACTACCCAGTAAGGTTTATCTAAAATGAAATTCTTGGGCTTTTCCGGCTCCTCTTCCATCGCACCCATTTCAATGCTTATAACACCCTCGTTTTCAACTCTTGCTCCTTTTTCGTCCATATCAAATTTGATATTTTCAAACATTTGAGCGATGAAGTAATCTTCAAAATCCTGGTTAGCTAAATATTTTTCTGTCAATTCGACATAGTCTCTGTGATGATCAAGGTGTAATTTGGGAGCCTCGAAACGGTCGGATTCACCAATAGTTGCAAGATAACTTCGATTATTTTGATTAATTTCATTTACCACGGTCTGCGGATCGTTCATATCATAGCCTTTTGCCAGGATCAGTTGATCATTCTCGTCTTTGAGTTGAAGACTTACAATAAATTTGTCATCATTTTCATATTTAATAATTTTCACATTTTCTCTTTGTTTTTCCTCTTCGGCGTAAAATCCTTTTACTTTTTCACCGTTAAAGAAAACGTCTTTTTTCTCAAATACTGTTTTGTACTCCACTTCTTTTAAAAAATAAGCGTAGGAAACAATATCGGTTGGAGATAAATCCATTTGCAGATCACTAAAACTTTTGTCCGGAAATTTTTTCTT
>JBAZPI010000074.1:0-3341 GCA_041648305.1 Candidatus Altimarinota bacterium
CCGCGCGATGCGAATTCCTCGATTGAACGACCACTCAAGAGAAATTTGATGTCGTCTCTGTGCGGGCCAATCGTCGTCGTGCCGTACCTTATGTCTTTGTCGCGTTTGAGGCGGAGGCGTTTTAAGTAATCGCCCGTCAGGTGACCTGCCGGGCTGGCCGACGAATTATATTCGATCGTTAGCGATTCTTTCCCTCCTGAGATTTTGCGATAGAGAGCTTGAATATGAGAATTGAAGAAGTTAATTAATTCCTGTCTTTTTTCAATGAGGATTTTCCCTTCTTCTACTAAGCGCTCGTCCCAGACGTCCAACTCCGCTTGGGAGTGGGAACCGTTCCCTATCTCTTCCAACAGTGCGTTTCTTTGCTTAAGAACCTTCGTGTAGTTGGTCAGAGCCTCGAGATAGTATTTGTCAGTCTGGCTTAGGATGAGATTCAGATATTTGCGACGAAGCGATGGCTCGAGATAGAGCATATTCAAATCTTTCGGATGGAAAAGAACGGTTATGAATGTACCGAGATAGTCCGCGTGCGGAGTTTTGACTTCGTTTATGCGAAAAGATTTTATTTTGCGCGGATAAGTTGAAAAAGAGACGTCCAGGTTCGTAGTTTCGCCGCCCAAATCAAGTTCGCCCTTTACCGTGAAGTAGTCCATCCCCCATTTGATAAGATCCTCTTGATGTGCTCCGCGAAAGGTCTTGCCAATAGACAGCAAATAGATCGCCTCAAGGATATTTGTTTTACCTTTTCCGTTTTCGCCTGTAATGAGAGTGATGGGTTTTTCGTTATTAAATTGGAACTCGAAATTGGCATAATTGCGGAAGGAAATGAGTTGAAGTTTAGATAATTTCATAGTAGGCTAAAGTTCGTGTGGACGTAACTTGATTATACAATGGCAAAAAAATCAGAACAAAAAGTAGATGTGGAAGCAATGAGGCATTCGTGTTCTCATGTACTTGCGCAGGCTGTAATGCAGATGTTTCCTGAGGCGAAGCTTGCAATCGGACCTGCGATCGATAATGGGTTTTATTATGATTTTGATTTGCCGAGGACGTTGATCCCTGAGGATTTGCCGTTGATTGAGAAAAAGATGAATCAGATTGTGAAGCAAAATCAGAAGTTTGTGCATAAGGCGGAGCCTGTAGACGAGTCGATTAAAATGCTCAAAAAGGCCGGTCAGATTTATAAAGTTGAAATGGCCGAGGATTTGAAAAAGGAGGGCGAGAAAGAGATCAGTTTTTATGAAAATGTCATGCAAAATGACGGGGGGGTTACGTTTGTTGATATGTGCAAGGGGCCACATGTTGAGTCAACTATCAGGGTTGGGAATTTTAAACTCACCCATATTGCCGGCGCTTATTGGAAAGGCGATGAAAAAAATAAGATGCTACAGAGAATTTATGGCGTTTGCTTTCCGACACGCGAGGAGCTGGACGCGCATTTAAAGATGATTGAGGAAGCGAAAAGACGCGATCACAGACGCCTTGGAAAGGATCTTCAGATATTCATTTTTGACGATGATGTTGGGCCGGGATTGCCTTTGTGGATGCCCAATGGAGGGGCCATTATTGAAGTTCTTGAAAAATTGGCCAAGAAAATGGAGTCCGATGCCGGTTATGTGAGGGTAAGAACTCCTCATTTGGCCAAGGAGTCGATGTATAGAAAAAGCGGACATTTGCCTTATTATGAAGACAGTATGTTCCCGCCGATGGATGTTGATGGGGTGAAGTATTATTTGAAGGCTATGAATTGTCCTCATCACCACAAGATTTTCGATGCAATCCCAAGAAGTTACAGGGACTTGCCGTTGAGATTGGCAGAGTATGGGACATGTTATAGATACGAGCAAACCGGGGAGTTGTTCGGATTGATGAGGGTGCGTTCATTGCAGATGAATGACGCCCATATTTACTGCACGAAAGAGCAGTTCGCGAGCGAATTTAAGGCTGTTAATGAAATGTATTTGAAATACTTTAAAATTTTTGGGATTGAGAAGTTTGTAATGAGATTTTCTATTCACGATCCGAAGAAATTGGGCAAGAAATATGTTGGTGAGCCCGAGTTGTGGAAAAAGACGGAAGAAATGGTAAGAAATGTTTTGATAAAGACGAAAACGCCTTATATTGAAGTGCCGGACGAGGCCGCTTTTTATGGTCCGAAGATCGATGTCCAGGTGTGGAGCGCCATCGGCAGGGAATTCACTTTGGCGACAAACCAGGTTGACTTTGCGGTGCCGAAAAGATTCCAACTTAAATACATTGATGAAAATGGGAAGGAGGAAACCCCTCTGTGTATTCATAGAGCGCCGCTTGGAACACATGAGAGATTTATCGGCTTTTTGATTGAGCATTATGCCGGAGCGTTTCCAGCGTGGCTGGCGCCTGTGCAGGCGAGAATTTTGCCTGTGAGTGAAAAGTTTAATAAATATGCCGGCGAGGTAGCTGGCGAGTTCAAGAAAGCTGATTTGCGTTTTGAAGTTGACGATTCCAATGAGTCGCTTGGCAAAAAAATTCGCAACGCCGAATTGATGAAAATTCCTTATATGATCGTGGTTGGAGAGAAGGAGGTCGAAAGCGGGAAGATTTCCGTGCGTGATTACGCGACAAAGAAACAGGAGGAGTACAAAGTTGATAAGTTCGTAGAAAAAGTCGGGAAAGAGAGCGAAGTTTAGTTCATCTCTTCGTGCCAGTCTTTGAATACGGTGCTCAGTTCGTCTTTTTGTGCGTACATGACTTTCCTCATTTTTTTCTCCTCTTCCGATACGTATTCCGGCATTCCGGAAAGTCCTGCTCCGCTTACGACTGCTGACATTTTCTCTCCACCGTCTGTACCGATAACTTTTTGAAAAACAGTTCCGAAGTCTTGGATTGCGTCTTCAATTTGTTTCTGCAGTTCTTTTTGTTTCGAGCTGGTGTCTGTTTGCATCAAATCTACTATCCTTACGAGCTCATCTCCACCAGGATCGCCTGAGTATGCGTATGCTATTTTCCTAGTCAGCTCTTCCAATTGTTTTTTATGCCATCCTATGTGTCGATCATCCACTACTGACGGCCTATTCCAGAAACTCGGACCCATTCTTCCGTATGTTGTTTTGTCTTTATAACATCTTTTTGACATTATCGCGTTAAACCTGGCAAAACCTCTGATTGTGTTCATAACCTTCGCTTTTTCGCCGAGTTTATTAAGAGTTTTTATGTATTGGTTGTATCCCGGATAAGCGTTGGCGTAGCCTTCCGTTGTGAAGTATCTTCGTGATCCGCTTGAGTTCTGACAGATGTTGTCGATCAATTCCTCATCGGCCAATGGAATAATGAAATGTGCATCGTCGTGATCCATTTCCTGA
>JBAZPI010000075.1:0-3171 GCA_041648305.1 Candidatus Altimarinota bacterium
TCGGCACCTTAAAATAAAGCACGGCAAGCGTAACCAAAGTCAGCCCCACCGCAAAAATATAACTTTCATTGACACACAATCCGCCAATCAAATATGTAACAACAGCCGCAACTTCAGTAGTAATACCAATTCTCCCACTCCTCACACCAATAACAATATAAGAAGCCACCAGCAGAGCAAAAACAACCGCAGTTATCGAAGCGGAAAGAACAACCGAAACCTTCATGAAACTAAAAGCCAAAGCCCCAAGTAACCCAATCAGCACAAAAGACCTGACACCGGCAAAAGACAAATTTTTCAAAGATTGTTTTTTTTGCTCGCGCTCCAATCCAATCAAAAACGAAAGAGCAAGAGCCGTTCCGAATTGTTGCAAAAGATCTAAATACATCAAGACATTATACCATAAAACTTGCAAAAATGCTCACACCAAAGTAGAATCGTACTTTGGAATAACACATAACCCCTCATCCAATGTTTATCACCCCGTCATTACTGCTAATCGGACTCGCCATTTTTATGGCAGCCATATGTATTCCGGCAATCCTTTCACCGGAAAAATGGCAAAAGGAAGTCAAAAAAATCGTATCCAACGAATCGCTAGTACGGATACTCTCGTTATTCGCATTCCTTGTTTCATTTCTCTTTTTAAGCCTGCATTTCAAATTCACAGGAGGATGGTTGATCATCATTCCGATTGTTGGATGGCTAGTATTATTAAAGGCCCTGGTACTTCTCTGGTTCCCTGCACTTCCTTACGAAATGGCCAAAAAAACATATCTGCACTCTGAAGGAGCGACAGCGTTAATCTCATTCATAGGATTGGTAATCGCAATCGGCCTAACATACGTAGCGCTATACCAATTGTAGTCTTGGCCCAACGATTACTTCATTCTCTTGAGAAGAACCCGAAGTCCATGGGCTGAAACCACCATTCTTTCGATTCTTCCTGTTTCTGGATTGAAGACTTTCTTTTTCCTCAAATTCGGAAGAAAGCGCCTCTTGGTCTTCCTGTTAGAGTGACTTACACTGCACCCCACTGAAGGTTTTTTACCTGTTATTTGGCAAACACGTGACATAACATTTATTTAAATTGCCCGCCCATTCTAACAATATTCCCCAAGAAAGCAAGTGAAATCTGCCACGAACTGTAAAATTCAGCTTTAGTCTCAGAGCAGAGAATGATTCAATTTTAGCTTACTTGACTTGCAACGTTAGCGAGCGATCATGTATCGCTCGGTACAGATTAGTCATACACGTATGACTAATCTGCACACGTTGCGGAAAGTAAATAAAATTGAATCATTCTCTGCTCTCTACCTAAAACAATCCTTCGACAAAAGCCTTATCGGAATCGTGCACAAAAGCGTCTCAATAAACCCATCCAAACTCAAAAGAAGAAGCATCCTTTCATTCGATCTCATTAAAACCAAATCTCCAACGGAAAACATCACGAAGGCAACAACGCTATACAAGATAAAAAAGAAAATCCCCTTCCCCATGTGATAATTAATATTAAAACAACCGGCACGAAACAGCGCCGCCAACAAAAACCCGAGAAAAAAATCTTTCACAAATATCAGAAGCACAGGATCAGACCAGCCACCGGACAGACCCTCCAAAAAATCAGGATAGAATCCCAGAAACTTAAAGATCAAAATATTATACAAAACAGCAACCGCGCCAGTCGCAAATCCTGCGATCAAAAAAGAAATAATCCTACTCTTCCGGGCCACCGAAACATCCATAACAATATCTTGTAATTCACAAACAAAAGCACTATAGTCGAACTCTCCTCAAAAAACCATGGCCAACAAAACATATAGAAAAGAGAAGGATTCACTGGGGGAAGTCAGCGTGCCGACCGCCTCATATTACGGCGCGTTCACGTCGAGAGCTTTAGCCAATTTTCAGATATCATCCATGCGAGCTCCAAGCATATTTCGCAAGTCTTTGGGCCTAGTAAAACTAGCAGCTGCAAAAGCGAACATGAAACTAAAGACCCTTGAACCTCGCTTAGGAAAAGCAATCGAACAGGCCGCAAAAGAATTCAGCGAAGGTAAATTCGATACAGACTTTAGGCTGGACGTAGTCCAAGCCGGCGCGGGAACTCCTTTCAACATGAACGCGAACGAAATCATTGCAAATCGTGCAAATCTAATCCTCTTCAGCCACCTCGGAACATCTCACCCGATTCATCCGAACAACCACGTAAATTTAGGCCAGTCCTCAAACGACGTCATTCCTTCCTCAACAAAAATCGCAACACTTCTTTCCCTTCCAAGCTTGCTTGAGGAAACAAAACGCCTCGAAAAATCGCTAGCTACAAAATCAACACAATATAAATCAATCAAAAAAGCAGCACGCACTCACCTGCAGGACGCAGTTCCGATCTCCCTAGGCCAAGTTTTCGATTCATATAGAGCATCAATCGAACGCTCCCGCAAAACAGTTGAAAAAGCATCGGAAAATCTCAACGAACTAAACTTGGGCGGCACAGCAGTTGGAACAGGGCTTAACGCACATCCACAATTCAAGAAAGAGGTCATCTCAACCTTGAACGCCCTCACAGGCCTAAAACTTAAATCTTGCGAGAATTTGACCGAAGGCGCGACAAACTTTATACCATTCTCGGATTTCTCAAACGCACTCACGTCATTAGCAAGCAACCTATATCGCCTGGCGATGGACCTAAAGCTTCTTTCATCAGGCCCACACACAGGACTTAAGGAACTCACCCTCCCGGCCATCCAGCCCGGCTCCTCAATCATGCCGGGCAAAGTGAACCCATCGATTCCAGAGGCAGTTGAAATGGCTTTCTACCAAATAGCAGGCAACTCTGAAACCATCCGCCTCGCCTCGAGTAACGGACAACTCGAGCTCAACACCAACTGCCCGATTATCATGTTCAATCTCCTTCAATCTCTCGAAATTTTAACAAACGTTTGCAGAACCTTCCGCGTCAAATGCATCGACCACCTCGAGGCCAATAAAAAACGAATCAAGCAGCTCTATGAAGGAAGCCTCTGCGAAGCCACAGCCCTCGTCCCACGCCTAGGCTACGACAAAGTCGCAGAGATGGTAAAGAAGGGCAAGCTTTAAAGCAAATTTGGGCCCGCCAAAGGCAGGAGCCAACCTGAGCTACTAAAATTAAAATCTTTAGGGAAGAATTTG
>JBAZPI010000076.1:0-3096 GCA_041648305.1 Candidatus Altimarinota bacterium
GCTAAGGAACCTTAATACTCCATATAATACAAGAATGCCGTACCTTCGCCCATTGGATCTACGTCCATATCAACAGTCCTTCCCTCTCCTTTTTCAGCCGTTATGTACTCGAACCCAACATCACCCCAAACCAAATCATCAATAATCGTCCATCCGGCACTCTCCAAATCCTGTTTATATTTATCATACGCGCCATCTTCCACGTCTATAAATGAGACTACGACAGAGATACCCTCCTCGCCCGCAGGAGATACTTGTGTTGCATCTATCCTCCCATATCCAAATACAGGAACATCGCTCGGCATTTTTTCCGGCCAAGGAACAACTTCCCCAGACCCCTCCTCAGCAAATTCAATATCAACACCACCCATCATCTCCTCCGCCATCTGTTCTCCAAGCTCTTCCGCCGCATTGTCACTCGCGGAGTCGTTCGCGGAACTCTCGCCGGGAACACCCGGAAGACCAGGAATAGGGCTACCCCCTCCTCCACATCCAGTCATTAAAAAAGCCGCACAAGAGAAACAAGAGCAAACCGCAACAACAATTTTTTTCATAGGAATACTGTTAAATTACGCTCAAAAGCATACCACTTTAGCAAGGCTATTCGCAAATTGTTTGAAATTCCGCCCCAATAAGAGGAAAATCAACAACCGAAATACTAACCCCTCATCATGCCTTACAAAAAACTGCTTTTCACCTTAGCCGTTTCGGCCATCCTCATCTGCACCGCAAATTTTGCCGACGCGGAAACCGCCGACACCAACACCGACGCCGACACCGCAACCGACACAGTATTTTCAGACTTAAGTGCGGGTAGCCCATTCTTTGACGCTATAAATTACGTAAAAACAGAAGGAATTGTAAGCGGATACGATGATGGAACTTATAAACCGGACAACCAAATTAATCGCGCCGAATTCGTCAAAATCATTGCGGACGCGGTCTTCACCGAAGATCAAATTTCCGCATGCACACCAACTAAAACCTTCTCGGACGTGAGCACAAGCGACTGGTTCTATCCATACATTTGCGCGGCTTCTAATAACGGAGTGGTAAACGGCTACCCCGACGGCTCCTTCAATCCCGGAAGTAACATCAATTTCGCCGAGGCTTCAAAGATTATTGTGAGCGCTTTCGGTTACGAAGTTCCGTCGAAAGACGTTTGGTATCAATCGTCTGTAGAGAAATTGGAGGAATTCAAAGCAATCCCGGGCACCGTTTATTCCATTTCGAAAAATATTTCGCGTGGAGAAATGGCGGAGATGGTTTATAGATTGAAAGAAGAAATTACAGACAAAAGCTCGATGAGTTTCTTCTCCGGAGACATAGAAACCATACAAACAACAACATTTTTGAAATCATACCGCGTCAAAGAAAACGCCGATTCTTTCGGAATAGTCCAGACCTCGGACGGCGGATATGCGATAACGGGACATACCGTCACGCAAACAGAGCTATGCGGCTACAGCATGTTCTGGATCAAGGCCGACAGCAACGGAGACAAAGAATGGAGCAAAATGTTTCATAACTGCAGCTCGGACGGCTATGCGATCACGGAGTTGACCGATGGCAATTATGTCATAGCCGGACAAGTCGCTGGCGAATTTAGAACAGACGAAGAACAAGCGGAACTCGAAGGACAAGGCGATAATTTTATAATAAAAATTGATAATAATGGTAATCAAATTTGGTCAAGAACAGTCAGCCAGCAAAGCATCGACGTTCCAGCCAACCTTGCGCCAACTTCAAACGGCGGCTTCATAATGTCAGGATCAACAGGAAAATTAACGGGCCAACCGGACGTTGCGGATGTTATGCACGCTATATTTCTTGGAAATTTCTCTACCGACGGCGAAACAAATTGGTTCAAAAAGATTGAAAGCGACGAGATGACGACGAATCCAGCATCAGTAAAACAAACTTCAGACGGCGGATACATTTTAATCGGCAGCGTCGAACTCACCGAAGAAAACAATCAGGATGTCCCCGCTCTGGTCAAATTAGACGAAAACGGAGAAATTGAATGGGAAACAAGTCTGGAAAGCATTCCACTTGAATTCGCAACTGTCACACCTGACGGAGAAGGCTTCATATGGGGAACAGCAAAAATGCACCTACCATTTGGAAACTTTTTCGCAGCCGAAGAAACTGACAATGGCGGATACATAGCGTTAGGAGAGTTTTTCGCAGCAAACTTTGAACAAATTGACACTAGCAACTTAGAAGAAGATTTCTTAGGAAAATCAAGTTTTGTAGGAGTAAAAATGAACTCCGAAGGAGAATTAGAATGGGCAAGAACAATCAAAATAAAAAAATACCTCGAAGAAACAGTAATGAAAAAAACTTCGGACGGAGGATATATCATTATGGGAAATAACCTTGTCGGCGGATATGCCAATAAAGAATTGTATGCTCAAGGGGAAACATACAATCAAATGATGGAAGAGTACTATGAAAAATATCCAATCATGAATCCCGAAACCCCAGAGTCCAAAGCAGCCTTGGAAGCGATTTCGGAAGAAATCGAATCTTGGCAACTAGGCCTAATGGTTAGAAACATAATTCTGGTAAAACTGGATAAAAACTTCAATTATCAATGGGGAAAAACAATCGGAGGAACCAAAGACCTGGACGGCTACGACATAATACAAACATCAGATTTAGGATATGCAATAACAGGGACTTGGCACACCGGAATCAAATATGAATCTCTCGGCGCAACAGTAGAATACACCGAAGCAATGATATTAAAATTGGATGTTAATGGAAATTTAGGTGACAATAACAATCTTGTCGCAGATTTCAGCGACACAGAAAAAAGTGACGTCAGCGTTTATGTTGTCGCAGATGAATTGAATTGGCCAGAGCTAATAGAAGAATATCAAATGGACAACATCTCTAGATCCATCGCAGTAACAAACAAAGAAGGTGTAAGCACAACAGCATCAGAAGCAATAACATATGAAACTCAAATTTGCAGCACAACGGACACTTCAGATAATTTCACCGAAACCGACATCCCCCCAACCACAAAAACCCAGGGCGAAGTAAAATATGACGAAACCGTAGAAATCGAAGCCACAAGCACAAAAGGAA
>JBAZPI010000077.1:0-2957 GCA_041648305.1 Candidatus Altimarinota bacterium
GGCGTAAAACGCCGTTTTGTTTTTGTGTTTTGCTCCGCTTTCGCGGAGTTTGTTGGCCCGGCCTGTTGGCGGGGCCTGTTTGTTTTTGTTCAATTTGTTTTTGTTTTGATCCCTCCTTTTTGGCCCATTGAAGGGTCGGGCCAAGATGGAAGGGAACTTTTCGGTGATGGAGGGAACGAAGCTTCCGAATTGTGCCGTGAGGCACTTTCGAGGAGCTTTGAGCACACCATCGAAAAGCAGGGAGTGGAGAGGCGCTAGAAGCGTGGGCTTATATAGTTAGCCCAGAGGCTTTAGTGCGCCTCCATCCACTGCTTTTCTTGCCGCCACGCGGGGCGGCTTTTGTAGGGCGAATTGTCAATGAACACGATGACTGCCGGGAGTCCGGCTGATATGTACGTATTCGATGAATTATATCAAAATTTGAACATTTCCGCAATGCCGTATATACTCCCTGCGAGCCTATAAAAAGGTGTCGAAAAGTTTAACTAAAATTCCTATGCCTGAACTGTCAAAAAGTCTTCGTACGGTCTACATGTATCTGGCTGCGATAGTTTCGTTAGTTGTTTTTATAATTGGAACTGTGACCTTGCTCAATACTGCGCTTCAATCATGGGTGTTCCCGTCAACCGGTTATTATTATTTTGAAGATCCTGTGATGACTTGCAACAGTCAAGTGCAGCTTTCCAAGGAAGAGCCGAAAACCTATAGCTTTGGTTTCGAAACCCAAGATGAGTGTGTGGCTTATTATGAAAAGCGAAACGAGGAGCAGATTGTGAACCAGAGGAATATGGATATTGCTTTTGGTATTGCTATGACTGTTGTGTCGCTGCCGATTTGGCTTCTTCACATGTGGTTTATAAGGAGGGATAAAAAGGCGGGGGAGGCTTAGCAGGTTTGTTCGTCTTGGTTCCGCCGCCCCGGGGCGGCCTCTCCAGGTTAGAGGTGTTTGACAAGCGTTTGCGATAGTTGTAAAAAACATGGGAAATATGCAAAATCTCAAAGGAAAATTGGTTTTGATAGTCGGTCCTTCCGGTTCGGGGAAGGGGACTATCATCAAGCATCTACGTGAAAAACATCCGGATTGGGTGTATCCGGTTTCGTATACGACGCGTATTCAGCGTCCAGGGGAGCAGGAAGGGCTGGTTTATCATTTTATATCTGAAAAGGAGTTTCAGGAGCGGGTGAAAGCCGGGCGGTTTCTGGAATATGCGATTATCCATGAAAAAGGATATTACGGGACGGATAGAGACGAGATTCTCGGAGCTTTGGGCGAAGGGAAGGTTGTTGTGCGTGAGGTTGATATTCAAGGCTTTCATTCAATTTGCAAGATTGTGCCTGCGAAGGATCTGCTAACGATTTTTATAGAAGCAGGGGATTTGGGTGAGCTCAAACGCCGAATTGCTGAGCGTGGCAAATTGCCTGAAGAAGAGGTTGAGCGAAGGATGGAAAGCGCACGCAGAGAAATCGCGCAGGCTGATGAATGTAATTACAGGATCGTGAATGAGTATGGGAAAATTGAGGAGGCGGTTAATGAAGTGGATGGGATAATTCTGAAGGAATTAAACGTCTAAAAAGACCCCAGTTTTTTTCTAATCTGTAAATTCTGTTGAGATTTCCATGTATTCTCAAGTTCGTATAATAATCCTAAATCATGTTATTTTCGAGGGTCAAATGGCTTCCTCGAGCCAAAAAATTAGCTCAAAAGTCTGCCCGGGCAGAGATTTTTATACGAACCATTTGGACTAAAAAGCGGCTTGTTTTGTAAAAACTGGGGTCTTTTTATTATCAGTGTCTTAACCAGGGGGCATAGTGTGCCGTAAAGGCTTCTTCTGGCGTTTCGAGGCCTTCCTCTTGCATGAATTGAAACAGGTCTTCGTAGAATGGATCACGTGGTGATATTGGTCGTTTTAGCATTCTTTTTTCGATTACAGCTATGCCGACCGATGAATCAAGTCTTGAAGTGTTAGCTGGGTCTCCGGCTCTTTCTATCGGGAAAAGGTCGGGGAGAGCTATTTCGCCTCTGTGCGATAATGAAAAGTTTTTTGGAACGAGCATTAGGTCTTCATCCGGGGCCAGAAGTCCGGAGGCCATTAGCGCTCTGACTCTTGATACGAATATGTTTAGTTCCAGCAAAATTTGCGGTCTTGCTCTGACTTCTCTGGCGGTTAGGGAATAGACGGATCGTAGTTCCCGTTCATCTAGCATAGTCGTACTGTCTCTATGGGGAGGTGCGTTTGGGTCTAAATCTTCTTGGAATACGCATAAGTGTGGTTCTTCATTCAGATCAGAAATGAATGGTGGGTCGATTTGCGGGATCACGTTGGTTAGCAATGGCTTTTGTGAAAATTCTTGTCCTTGAGAGAAGTGATGCGTAAGTAATGCTCTTTGTCTTCTCATCTCAAGCGCTTGTAATAAAAGTTGTCTTATTTTGTCTTCATATGATAAACCGTCTGCTTCTTTTGGTTGTATAGTTTTTAATACTTTTCCGGTCGCTACTCTCGCACCATCTCTTACTTGTGTTACACGGTACACGATGGCGTCTGCGCCTCGTCCTGTTAGCTCAAGCGAATGGTCTGTTTTGATTCTTTTAAGCCTGTCTTGTTGTATGGGTATTTCCGTCATGGTGACGTTATTTTTAAGGTTGTCAATAAGTGCCGATTATGACTAAAAATCGCTATTTTGTCAATAGTTCGGCTCATCGGCCGATCAGGCGTATATGTACTTGAAAAAAAGGTGATGTTTGTTTAAAGTGCAGTTCGTAATTGATCGCTTACTGGGGCGTCGCCAAGTGGTAAGGCAGTGGGTTCTGGACCCACCATTCGGGGGTTCGAATCCCTCCGCCCCAGCCAAACGATATATTATTTACAATGTTTCTTTTTTAAACTAGAATTCAGTTGCCTTGGATGATGGGGAGTGAAAAACGATTTGGTTTCGCCTCGTGCGTACGTTTGGAACTT
>JBAZPI010000078.1:0-2952 GCA_041648305.1 Candidatus Altimarinota bacterium
AACCACATGAACGAAATTGGTTTTTGCGGAATTTGCAGAGGCCTCTTCATGGCGCAACTATAACATCAAATTGCGCTTGGCGCAATGTGCAAAAGTGCGGTAGCGAAGTATGGTGGCGATGTTAAGTAGCGATGACAACGACAATGACAATTAAGTATATTTCACCACAACACATTTTGCTTTGCGCAGGCGGCATTTGGGCAGCGCCCGTGATTTTGGCTTCCCTAAGCCGCTAAACGCATGGCGATTTCGTAACTATTGACAGGTTTTTTCAAGTCAAAAAAGCTGATTTTTCATTGATTTTCAAAGCCAAAAAAGTAGTATGTAGGTGAGCAAATACTCACCCAAACCCATGAAACTTACTGATGAAAAATTATATGAATTGTGCAGAGAATATGGAGCGCGTGCCCGACTTTGGCGGCAGAAATTTATCGGACTTTTACCTGAGGTAAATCGTCGCTGTTTGTATGAAAAGAAAGGGTTCTCGTCGATTTTCGAGTTCGCCGCAAAACTATGCGGGCTTTCAGCAGAACAGGTTCGTTTAACTTTGAATTTAGAAAAAAGATTCGAAAAACAACCGGTTTTGAAAAAGATGTTGGAAAACGGTGAGGCAAGCATAAACAAGCTCACTCGCATTGTTTCAATTGCAACGCCGGAAAACGAGGAGGAATTGGCAGCAAAAATCAAAGTTTTACCGATAAGAGCGCTTAACACTCTGGTGCGAGACGAAAAAGCGGTGGCTGAAAGTGCGGCGGCCGAAAACGGAAATGGCTTATCCAAGCCGCTTTTTGAGGATAAAGGTCTGTACGTACAGACCTTGGACTTTGAACTTTCTAATGACGTAAAAAGAGAACTTAACGAACTTTTGCGAAAAATGCTTGAGCAACGACGGGCGGAAATCGCGGAGGAAAAGGAGAAAATCGCGGAAACTATTCAGCCAACTACCTCACACTATATTCAGGTTCGGATCAGAAAAGTTCTTAAGGAGGAACACGGAACCAAATGTTCAATCCCCACATGCAACAAACTGGCAAAAGTAATCCACCACACACAAAAATTCAGTTTAAGCCACAATCATGACCCCAGATTTCTGGCGCCATTTTGCGAAGAGCATCATGCCATTGCACACAGCATAGACCTTAAATATCACGAAGTGAGGGGACGTGCTTTAAGCACGGATGTTTTGCATTAACGCTACCAAGAACGCACCACCGGCCCGAGCGCTACCATAACACCCGCAGTAAGCACTTCCCTCTGTTGGGCAGAAGCCACTTTCACCCATGCACCTCCCTCCTATAACACTCTTCGCAACAGATTTTTTCAGGACGGGATGGAGAATACGAGCTAAAAATCTCTTTTCCGCATAGCGCACACTTGCGCTCCCAAAACCGATGCGGATTTCGCAACTTCATCCGACCTAGTCGCCTACATTCAAAACACCGTCTCGGAATTGGATATCCCAACTTTTTATAATACTTCAACTCTTGGGGAATAATTTTAAAATTTTTCTTGCAACCCTCACATGCCAAAACCTCATCAATAATCGAACCCGGCACATCTTTAATACCATCCGAAATATCATCCGACACGTCCTTCGACCCACCTTTCCTAAGCGTCTCCTTCCCGTAAGTCCCGGGAAGCTTGTCTTGCCACTGCCAGCCCTTCCCCAAAACCTCATCCTTCATCATCGGAAACCAGAGATTAGCCGTCGTCTCATTGTAAGCGGACTGACTGTATTTAATCGGGAAAAACTCACCATACTCCCCGTCTTTCGCCATTTTTGAGATCAACTTCTTGCGAACTTCAAAGTACTCGTCTCGCTCATACTGCTTGTTTAAAATGCAATATTTATTCTTGTTCAGCCCGAAACACCCAAAACAATTACTGCTCGAATAACTATCCAAACAATAATCCAAATCGGAAACTTGCCACAGACACAAATAACAGAAGTGACAATTATAAGCGTTCGTACCTACCATCGCCCCTTCATAGCAAAGCTCCGCCTGAACCCCGTACTGATAAATGTCATAACAAAACTTCACCCCAAGCTGCATTTGACTGCAATAACTCGACTCCTCAATATCGCTACAATCAAAACAGTAAAAAGAATTCTTAGCATTATACAGGTGGTCTCCGAGAGAATTTTCCAACATATTATTCTGCAAACATCTAAAAGTATGCCCCCCCTGCAAATCGCTAAATTGTTTCAAGCATTTTTGAATTTCCCTATAAGAGCCAGTATTCACTTTGGATAACCTCTCCTTGTATTCAGCCTGCGTTAACTGCTCGTTCAAGAAGCAGAACTTCTTATTAACCAACCCAACACACATAAAACAATCCAAACAGCCCTTACAATCCCTTAAAAAATAACTCGTTCCGCAATTGGAACAATCCTGACACCAAGCCAAATTATAACAATCCTTCACGTCCGTACACTCATAGCAAAACTCGGATTGATGACAATAATGCACGTCCACACAGTCTTTCGCCTTTTTGACGCCATATCCGTAATAACAATCCTCCGCAAAAGTCGCATGAAAGATCATATAACAATTCTTTTCCTGACCTGCGTGATGAGTATAATCGCTATTTACACTCCCAATATCGACAGATACGCAGGCATGCGGAACTTTCAGCTCCAATTCGTGAATTTGATCAATTATTGACCTGTCCCAATCTATTTCTCTCCCGTAATCAAGCGGATTATATTTATCGCTCCACCAGCAATTTATACAGTAAACCAGCCTCGGATTATCCGGAGAAAGCTGCGAAATAATGCTCTTCCTGCACAATTCACACGTCCTCGAATACAAATTCCCTTCGTTACACCAAGCCATTCTTCGCATCTCACGACATCTTGAACACCAAGTAGGCTCTGGCACGTCAATTTTAGAGTAAAATTTCTTATCCCGCTCGCTTACAGAAAAATCTGTCTGACAATTCTTACATTTT
>JBAZPI010000079.1:0-2827 GCA_041648305.1 Candidatus Altimarinota bacterium
TGCTTCTATCTTCAACCCTGATCGAACCGCGACCGGCTTGTTTTTCAAATTCAAGTGGCGTATAGTGAGTTGAGTTAAAAAAATTAAACTAAAAGTGAAAAATATCATAAATTCAATTTTGGAAGGAATTCAAAATGATCACACCGATTATTACTGGTGTAGTTGCCTTGATTGTGGGTGGCGGAGCCGGATTTTTTATTCGTCAATCAACTTTAGCCAAGAGACTAAAAGGCAACGAGACTAAACAAAGAGAACTCTTAATTGACGCCAAGAACGAAGCTCTCAAGATAAAAGAGCAGGCGGAAAAAGAACGAACGGAAAAAGTTAGAGATTTAACTGATCGCGAGAGATCGGTAATTCGACGTGAGGAAAGTCTTGAGAACCGCTTTGAAAAAATCGAAGTTCAGGAAAAGGAAGTTCAGTTAAAACTAAAGCGGGTTGAGGAAATAAAGGTAGAACTTGAAAAAGCGCGATTTGAGAAGAACAGGGAACTTGAAAAAGTGGCCAAGCTCAAAATGACGGAAGCGCGCGATCAGATGATCCATGAAGTCGAAATAGAATACAAAGAAGATATCATCAAAAAAATTCGGGAGATGAAGGAGATTTTAAAGGAAAATTCCGAAGAAGAAGCCAAAAAAATCATCTCGTCCGCCATAGACAGAATTGCCAATGAATTTACCGCCGAGCATACTGTTTTTGCCGTTCACATTCCGTCGGAAGAGATGAAGGGGAGGATCATCGGGAAGGAAGGCCGAAATATCCAATCGTTTGAGCGGGCAACCGGAGTTGATCTAATCATTGACGAGACACCGGATACCGTCTTGCTTTCGTCCTTCGACCCGATAAGACGCCATGTTGCCAAAATCGCTCTTGAAAGATTGGTATCGGATGGCAGGATTCAGCCATCCAGAATCGAAGAAGTTGTTGCTAAAGCTCAAGCAGATATAAAAAAAGAAGCCAAGGAAGCCGGCGAGAAAGCGGCCTTCGATCTTGGCATTCATGGCCTTAATCCCGACTTGATTAAAATTGTTGGAAACTTGAAGTTTCGAACTTCCTATGGCCAAAATGTTTTAGCTCACTCCATGGAAGTTGCCAATGTTGCTGCGCTTCTAGCGGCTGAAATCGGTGCCGACATAAATATTGTCAAAAAGGCGGGACTTCTGCACGACATCGGTAAAGCGGTTTCGCATGAGATTCAAGGATCGCACCACCATTTATCGGCAGAAATTGCCCGAAAGTACGGTATATCCGAAGATATCATTCACGCGATTTTAGCTCATCATGATGACGTTGAGCCGAAAACAGTTGAGGCAATTTTGGTCAGAGCGGCTGATGCGATTTCCGGCTCGCGCCCGGGCGCTCGCCGCGAAACGCTCGAAAATTATGTTCAACGCTTAAAAGACCTCGAAAACGTTGCTAACGCTTTCCCGGGAGTAGACAAATCATTTGCCATCCAGGCCGGACGCGAAGTGAGAATCATTGTAAGGCCGGAGGAAATTTCCGATCTTGAAGCGATGAAATTGGCCAAAGACGTAGCGCGAAAAATCGAACAGGATCTGCAATACCCCGGTATGATCAAGGTTAATATCATTAGGGAGACGAGATCGGAAGAGTATGCAAAGTAAACTTCGCATAAATGACAAAATCCTAAACTCTAATGACAAATGAATCTCCAAACAAAAAATCTCCCAAACGGTTTGATTTAGAGGACAGAACGTTTAATTTTGCTAGGGAATGCAGGGATTTTGTGAAATTGATACCAAAGAGTTTGTTGAACATTGATTATTGCAAGCAACTATTACGTTCTTCTAGCTCAACTGCTTCAAACTATATAGAAGCAAATGAATCAATAAGTAGAAAGGATTTTTTCCATCGAATCAGAATATGCAGGAAAGAAGCAAAAGAATCTTATATGTGGCTTAAACTAATAGACATTGAGGATCCGAAACTCGAGAAACTTGTTGAAAAATTATCGGGAGAAGGAATGGAGTTAACAAAAATATTTGGTAAAATTCAAGAAAGTGATAAAAATTAGAGATTTAAAATTTAGAAATTGGAAAATTGATTTGTCATTTGGGTTTTGTAATTAGGATTTATCATGAAAGTACTATTCTTCGGAGATATCGTTGGACGGGCTGGCCGCAATGCGGTTAAGCGGTTTTTATCTGAAGAAAAAGGAAAGATTAAGCCCGATTTGGTCATTGCAAACTCCGACAACATTGCCTCGGGACGCGGGCCGACGCTGAAAACGTATGAAGAGATAATACAATCAGGAGTTGACGTTCTAACTCCCGGGGATCATATCTGGGACCAAAAAGAGGTTATTGAACTGCTTGAGAGTAAAAAAGCCAAAATTGCCCGACCGCTCAATTTCCCTAAAATTTGCCCGGGTAAAAACCATGTTGAGGTTGAGGTTAAAGGGAAGAAGGTTGCAGTGGTTGGACTTGTTGGACGAGTTTGGACGCTGGAAGGGCTTGACTCACCCTTCGCCAAAATGGACGAATTTCTATCGGAACATCAAAATAAATTTGTGATTGTGGATCTGCACGCCGAAGCAACAAGCGAAAAAGTGGCAATGGGACACTACCTTGCCGGTCGCGTGGCGGCAGTTTTAGGGACTCATACTCATGTTCAAACTGCTGACGAAAAAGTAATTAACAAAACGGCCTATATTTCCGATACAGGTTCGTGCGCTCCGACTGATTCGGTGATTGGAGTTGTAAAAGAGCAGAGCCTCAAAAGATTCACAACCGGCCTTCCAGTGATCTTTGACGTGGCCGAAGGACCATGCCAAATAAATGCGGTTTTAGTTGAAATTGATGAAAAA
>JBAZPI010000080.1:0-2792 GCA_041648305.1 Candidatus Altimarinota bacterium
TTTGGGACGGGTTGTGTGGGCGGGCGGGGCTGCGTGGCGCGTGAGTAGGTCTTTCGTGAGGAGAAGAAGAAGATAATCGGAGCTGTAGTGTTGGCCTTTTTCGTCGATGATGCCGATGCGGTCGCCGTCACCGTCGAAGCCCAGCCCTAAGTCGGCTTTGGTTTCCAGGACTTTGTCTATGAGTTGGCGCATGTTCGCGAGGTCTTCGGGGTTGGCTTCGTGGTTGGGGAAATTGCCGTCCGGTTCGCAGAAAAGCGGGATCACTTCTGCGCCGATTTTTTCGAGGAGTTCAGGGATGAACGGGCCGGCCGAACCATTGCCAGCGTCGACAACTACCTTGAGCGGTTTTTTTATGCGGGTTACTTTGGAAATTAATTCATCGCGATAGGCCGGCCAAATATTTTCTTCTTTTAGTATGCCTTTGATTTTCGGCTTGTGGAAGTCGTTTTTTTCTACGATTTCGCGGATCAATTGGAGTTCGTGACCGCAAATTGAATGCGCGTTTTGGGCGACTATCTTGATGCCGTTGTACTGCTTTGGATTGTGGCTCGCGGTGATGTTCGCGCCGCAATCGAAGTCGTATTTCTCGAAGCAAGACGCGAAATAAATCATTGACGAAGGCGCTAGGCCAACGTCGGTGACGTTAAGACCGCATTCGAGCAGGCCTTTGATAAAAGCTTTTTGCAGGGTCGGGCTTGTCGTGCGCACATCGCGGCCGACTGCCATGTGGGTCGATTTGTAGTTTTTGTGAAGATATGTCGCGGTTGCTTTGCCGATCAAGTAGACGGTTTCTTCGGTGAGATCGGGGGGAATTGGTGCAGAATCGGCTTCGCCTTTCTGCACCTGGGCGATTCCGCGAATGTCATATGCGCGAAAGATGTGGGGGTTGATTTGTTGCATGCGTGGATTTTAGCATATAAGGGTGGTTGGTGGTATCAAGGCTCTAGGTTCCCTGGGATTCTGGGGCTTCAGCGGATTCTTTGAGGATTTTTAGGGTAGCTTGGACTGAGAGATTTTCGGTGTTTAACAGAACGACTTTTTTCCCGTAAGTTTTGATTAGGGGAGTTATGAATTCGTCGGCCCAAGAGGGGGTGAAAACGATTACTTTTGAAAAATCTATTTCGATTTTCTCGTTTGTTTTCAGGTTTGTTAGAAGGGTTTTGAGAGCCAGGAATGCTTCTTTGCCGGATGGTCTGGATACCAATGTTGTCCCGAATTTGCTTAGGTCTATTTTCATATTATTTTTAGTTAAAAATTTATTACTGCCATGCAGCCGTGAAAACACGGGGTTGTTTCTTTTATATTTATTTTTTTATCATTTTTTTTGAGATGCAGTTCGGCGTCGCCTGATAGAAATAATAGGCTCAAGTCGTTTTCCATGATTACATTCTTTACGAATTTCAGACCGTTGCCTCTGTCTTCCGGTGCGCGGCTGGAAATGAATTCCGTGAACGCGGTTTGTAAAGCTTCTTCGTCATTTTTCAACAAAGGTCGCACTCTTTTTAGTGTTTGCAGGAGGCCTTGGCCTCTGTCCGCCAGTGTTATTTGTCTTTTTAGCAAGTCGTAGCCGAAGAAGATGCCCGGGGTGTCCGGCCAATTTCCTATATTGTGGTTAAATGAATTGTTCCCGATTTCTCCCGTGATTGCGACTATTAGCGGGAATGTTTTTTCCAGTCCTTTTATTTTGCCTAGTTCTCTTCCCATTCTTTCCAGTCTTGCGTTGAAAACGTCGCTGGTTTCGCAATAATTTTCTTGTTGGGGGAGGGGTGGTTTTTGGCTTACGGCCCAGTTTTTTGCCAGATTGGAGATGTCGTTTCTCGGCAATAAATTATTTATTTCTTCTTTCTGATAATATCTGTGGCTTGTTGGAGTAGGTCTGATCGAGCGCAGGATCCCCTTTTTGTCCCATCTGCGCAAGGTGTCGATGGATACTCCAAGTGTTTTCGCCGCTTCCCTGATTGTAAGAAAATTTTGGTTTTTCATCGGTTTTTTATAGGTTTTTCATGAAACTATGCATAGTATAGCAAAACTATGCAAAACTATGCAAGGGGTATTGGTCACGAAGCAGACTGTCACTTATACTTCGTATCCGTCATCGTTTCCTGGATCTGCTTTATTCTTTTTGGCAGGCCGAGTTTTTTGAGGAGTTCTGCGGTTTTTTTGGGGACCATTTTCTCCCAGTCTTTTGTTTTGTTCGGTGTTTCGGCCAGCATTGAAAGGCGGATGGCTGTGCCTGAAACCGGGCGGGTGCGCTTGATTTTTATAAGCTTGTGTTTGGATTGCGCGCCTTCGTAGCAGGCTTTGACGATGGGGGATCCGGTGTAGATCGCGTTGTATGGAGGGACGTAAAGATTGAGATGGTCGACCCAGAGCGCGTAATTGTCGATGTTGCGGACGGGGATGATGCAGTATCGGGAGGGGTTGATGTGTTCGGCTTTGAGGGTTTCGTCGATGAGGAGGACGCGTTCGCCGGCTGTCATCGGATTTTCGGGAACGTAGTTTTTTTCGGCGCTGCCAACCACGATTATTATTTGTTTGTTTTCTTTGAGGATTTTTTTAATAATATCAATATGCCCTTTGTGCAAGGGTTGGAAACGGCCGATGAAGAGGCCGGTTTTGTAAAGGGGTTTGATCATGTGGCTATTTTAATGCACTTGAACTAAAAATGGAATACTATTGACAAAAAACAATAAATGTTTATTATGTTGTGTGCCCCTGTAAATATCTTAACTTTTAAATATGAAACTTTCTACATTAGCAACTTTAGCTCTCGCTGCTGTACCAATCGGATG
>JBAZPI010000081.1:0-2769 GCA_041648305.1 Candidatus Altimarinota bacterium
TTAGCAAGATTACGGTTACGATCCAGGATTTCTTTGATGAGTATGCTGAATGGTGAGGTCTCTTGGGTAATTTTGTGTTGTGGTTTCCCCGTTTTTTGGTAGAATTTTCGTGCCTTTCGGTTCTTTGAAGTCCTTGGAAGGCGATTTTGCCCAGGTGGCGGAACTGGTAGACGCGCTACCTTGAGGTGGTAGTCCCCGCAAGGGGGTGGAGGTTCAAGTCCTCTCTTGGGCACCAAAGAATATTTTTTAACTTAATTTATATGGGAAATCTTGAAGCTTCTCGTGGGGATCGGCAAGCGGTCGATGCTTTATGGGGACAGCATCCTAATATTGTTGCTGACAGACTCGGTCATGCTAGGGATTGTGGTGCTGATGATGCCAGATTGCAAGAGTTGGAGGTTGATGAAAGAATGCAGACTTCCGGCTTGGTTCGTCAAGCTTTGCATGGAGTGGATCAGTAAAAAATTGATATTTATATGAGTGGGAAAAGTCGTATTTTTGTTGGTATTGTTGTTGCTGCAATTCTATTTTTAGCAGTTTTTGTTTTGCTATCTCAATTTTGGAATGAAGAAGTTACGGAGCTTTTGTGGAGCGGCGAGGAATTATCTTGTGTCGAGTTCTCATGTTCGGATTCAGGAAGTGGTGATCGCAAATCTGTTCCTTATCATCCTTGTTTGGTTCAGTGTAGCGATGGGTATGAAATGTTCGAATCCGGACAATTTGCGGTAATAGTTCCGACTGGATATGAATTATTGGCAGAGAAGCATCTCGAGGATTTGCAGTATTGTTTTCCTTTATTAAAAGAGCAACTTGGCTTGGTTCCGTTTTATAATAAGGTTTATGTGGTTTTTCCTTTGGCGGAAGAGAGTAAGTCGTATGCCTCAACTTCGTCCAGTTCTATTTATTACTATCACACAAAGGATCAGTTGGACAGTCTGCAAAAATCTTTTAGGAAAAGGACTGATGAAGGACTGAATTCAGGTGTGGGGCCTGACAGCTGCACTAATGCTCATGAATTAACGCATATTTTTACTGGAGAGTTGCATTTGCCGCGCTGGGCAAATGAAGGAATTGCAACGTATGTAGCGGCGCAAGCGCCTGATTATTGTGAGGATGATGGTTTGCATTTTAAAAGTTTCTTTGCACCGTACTCTGATTTGAGCAAGTCTTTGGGGGATGTTGAGGAATCAAATGAGCATTATTTGTATGAGACGGGGGCATGTGTTTTTGATTATATTGCCAAGAATTATGGCCAAGACAAAATAAAATTGATTATGCAGAAGTTTGCTGAATATGCCGCTACTCATCAGCCGGATGAAATAATCGGCAAGGGCATGAACAGATTTTCATCGGGGGTATTTATCGAAGAGGGGATTGTGCCAGTGGTTGGGGAGGGGGTAAAGGCAGTACTGGAAAAAATGTTTAGTTTGTAGAATTTTTCTTGCAGTTTTTTCTTCTTCGTGTTAGAAATCTACTGTTGTTTTTCCGGGCGCTTAGCACGCTAAAGCGATTGCTAAGGCTCTGCACTCGCAGTCTCGAGAAAACAAGTTTTCTCTCGCTACTCACTCCGGGCGCTTAGCTCAGCTGGTAGAGCGTCTCGTTTACACCGAGAGGGTCGAGGGTTCGAGTCCCCCAGCGCCCACCATAAAATCCCTTGAAATATGGTAGTCTGTCCCGCAGTTTGCACTCACCAGATATATGTGACTTTTGTTTTGTTTGGTCTTGTTTGCGGGGGAGTGGTTTTGCTTCTTTTTTTTCTGAGGCATAAGATGAAAAAAGTTCACTATTTTGCTACGAGTGCGATATTTTTTGGTCTGTTTTTGATGTATTCCGTTGGTGTTGTTATTGTGAATTGCGGGAGCGGCTGTGATCCGGATGGAACTTATTTCAATTTGGGAGTTTTTCCGAAAGATTCTTTTCTAACTTCGCCGATGGATTGGCTAAATGTGATTGTAGTGGTGCTTGGAGGGAGTTAGTCGGTTTTCGCTATTTTTATCGCAATTGCCCCGTAAATTATTCCCAAAACGGCTCCTGCTAATACATCAGTCGGGTAGTGCATTCCGTTGTGGACTCGGGAAAAGGCCATGAACAAAAGGAAGAGTATTGCGAGTGGCCAGACGGGCCAGTATTTTCTGTAGAAGTATGTTAGAACTGTAAGTACTGCTGCAGTTAAAGATGTGTGGCTTGATGGAAATGAAGCGTCTGAATTTGTGCCCAGCGCTGTGATTAAGTCCGGGTGTGCGATGTATGGACGGATGCGCAGATCGGTGAAATATCCTAAAAAGTCTTTGAAAAACAGCTCGTTTATCAAAAAATGCAGAGCTATCGCAATCAAAACAGCTATAAAAATCTTTTTCTGATTTTTTTTATCAAAAATCAGAGCGGCGAGAACCAAAGCTGTGAGGATTGATATGAAAATCGAATGACAATTCATTGCTGAAGTGAAGAGGTCCAGCGCCGTGCCGGCTCCGAGTTTGTTTATGAAAATCGCAAGCTGTAAATCCATCTGATAATAATTAATACTTGTTGATCATATCTTTTCTCTTCTGGCCGACTCCGATGAATGCTATTTTGCAATCTGTTAATTCTTCTATTCTTTGGACGTATTTTTGGGCGTTTTTGGGAAGGTGGGAGAATTTTCGAGCTTTAGAAAGGTCTTCTTCCCAGCCAGGGAGTTCTTCGTATTCGACTTCCGCGTTTTCGAGAACCTCGAGAGAAGAAGGGAATGTTTTTAAAAGTTCTTCGTTGTATCTATAGTTTGTTGCGATC
>JBAZPI010000082.1:0-2602 GCA_041648305.1 Candidatus Altimarinota bacterium
GGGTAAATTGGGGGTATTTAACAGGGATTTCCGCTGAATGTATTTTTTAGTTGATTTGTAGGGATAAAATGATACACTAAAAGTACATTTATTCCCTCTCTGTTTGTCTATGCAAAAACTTGTACTTGAGTTTACAAAAGAGGATTTCAGCTCGTATACTCTTTCGCCTCTTTTGGTAAAATATATGGAAAAGTTTCTTCATATGGAATCGCTTTTTGAAGCCAATCTTTCGATTAAGAAGCGGTTTTCCCGTTTTTCAATCGGCAAATTGTCTTTTTTGTCCGTTCTTCTCATCCTGCTTGGCATTGAACGATTCTCGCATCTTTCTGCGCAGTGGGTCCGAGAAACCGGCCTTGCAAAGGTTATCGGGATCCGTTCACTACCTCGCAAAACCACGTTTGCGGATTTCCTCAATTCTTTCTCCGGTTATCACACCGCACAACTAAAACGAATTCATAAAATTTTAATTCGCGAACATCGAGAGGAATGGCTTCCGTCGAGCGGTCCTTATTTCATTGATCTCGATTTAAGTACCAAATCCGTTGAAGGGAAGAAAATACAAGCTGCCACACTCGGGTACAACAAAAAAAGAAAGGGCCGGCTCTGTCTTCAGTGGTCTCGGGCGCTGTTTTGCGGCATTCCCTTTTGGTCGAAGCTCTTTTCGGGGAATACAAACAGCAAACAAAGTCTCAGGGAAGATTTGAGAGAGCTCATGCAAGAAATTACGGCTTATACACCCGTTAATAAATCATCAATCGTGATACGGCTCGATGGTGGATATTGGTCTCCGGAACTTCTCGGCGAACTCGATTATCCGTTCATCATTCATGGTCCCATGCTCAAGGAATTGGATCTCAAAACACTGATCAAAAATAAGAAAACCGCATGGAACGCATACAGTGATACAACCTCATTCGTGGACCTCGGCAAAAGAGATTTAAGTTGCGGATTATGTTTGAGAGTTATTTTGGTGAGACAGCTCGAACGATCGCAAAAACCTTACTCGAAGAACTCCAAACCCAAGTTCATCTATTACCCGATTATGACGGACCTGACTCATTGGTCCGGCAAAGGAGTGATCAGGGGGTACAGAGGGAGGCAAGTTATTGAGAGTCATTTTAAGGAGGTGAATCAAGCGTTCTACTCAAACAAACTTCCTTCGGGAAGGCTCAGGGCCAATGAAGCCTTTCTGTGGTTTGTAACCTTTGCCTATACGGTTTCAGTTTTTTTTAAAAGGAACTCTCTTACCAACCTCCTCTCGAGAGATGAGCTTCAAAAGCTTCCGTGCTAAAGTATTACAAATCCCGGGAAGTATCTCTGTTGATAAAAACCGCATCACTATGCGGATAAAAAAAAACATCCCCAATAACCGTTTATTAAAATTGGCTACTTCTAAAATCAATAATTTGGCTTGCTCTACACCTTAATTATGCGTTTTTAGCATTCAGCGGAAATCCCTGTATAAGGCAATAAAACGGATTAAACCTGCTGCGCAATAATGATTCGAAGCGAAATGGAGAAAATTTGAGCGCAAACGGTGCGATAACACATTGACTATAATTCATGAATAGTATATTCTGTACATAGAATCCCTGAAAAATTTAAGGTTTTATATATATAAAATATACTATGTTGTCAGCAAAAAGCAGTGAATTATTGGAAAATCTTATTATAAAGCACGGACAAATTGTCTCTACTTCGCAGATTTTCACTGAAGCCGGAGCATTTTTGACTCACAAACAAACGGAATACCTCATCACCACTCTTACCAAACAGGGCTGGCTGGTTCGTATTAAAAAAGGCCTTTATGTTATCTCGGACTTAAGTACCAGAGGATTTTTGTCGTTGTCTCCCTATGTGGTTGCAAATTTGCTCGCTAAAGATTCATATGTTTCCTTCGAATCGGCGCTCCATTATCATGAAATGTTTGACCAACTGACCAACAAGATCATCTCCGTGTCTTTGAAAACGCACAAGGCGGTACAACTGCAAAATACCGAATATGCCTTTGTGAAAAGCAAATCCGACTATTACTTTGGTTGGGAGGAAGTCACTGTTGACAACCGGACGGTGCGAATTGCCACAGCTGAAAAAGCACTCATCGATATGGTTAATTTTCATAAAAATATCTATGCCATTGATCTGGTGATTGAAAAACTGCGCGAACATAAAAACGATTTGGGTTTTTCTCGACTGAATGAATATATCGGTAAATTCTCCATGACCACTTTAAAAATTTTCGGTTTTATTTTTGACCTCCTTGGGATCGATTCATCTCAATTATTAAAACTTGCAAAACAAACCAACGGAGCGCATAGGATGATTGCAAGCGCCAAAACATTCAATGCCAAGTGGCGGCTCTATTACGATGCCTATTTTGATCAATACAAATCCACATGATTACGCGTCAACAGCTGGAAATTATCAACCGGCGAATTCTAAAATATCCTTTGCAGGTTGCCGAAAAGGATTATTTTCTGGCCCTCGTGCTTAAACTGATGGCTGAATCTTCACTAGGCAATACGCTTGTTTTTAAAGGTGGCACCGCCATACATCACTGTTATTTAGACCAGTATCGCTTTTCGGAAGATCTTGATTTTTC